>CAJGDT010000007.1 GCA_904502265.1 uncultured Barnesiella sp.
ATAAGCGAAACGGCGGTTGGATATGCGTGTGATGAAGAGTCTTTTATGTGCTTGACATCGGAGGTGTGTTACTATTGGGACTTTGAAGATTCTATATTATTCAATTTGAGCCCCGATGGAGAATCGATAGTGTGGTATATGGCTACCGAAAATAAAACATCGGAAGGATATAACTCTATTGTATATGTTGACTACAAACCCGTTAGCCAAACAAAGGTGAAAACTTATGATCCTGACGAGCATGGTAATTATACACGCTTTGTAACAATTACATCAGACGGTGTAGAGCACGAACGACTTGTTACGTATGAATACTATTGATTGTAAATGAGTGATAAAATATAGCCGCATGAGGATTTTTATCAAGATTGTTATCCTATTCGTATTGGGGGTTGCCCCACTATGTTCGTCTTATGCACAAAATCAAGAGCAAGTAAAAAAGGCAAACAATCTGATGCAACAAGCAGGCATGCAACTTTTGGTTCACAAGAACTATAAGTCGGCCTGCTCTCTCTATGAACAGGCGGCTACTCTTTATCGCAAAGAATATGGTAATGATAGTCGCAAATATCTCGAGGCAATAAAAGGGGCTGCCGATTGCTATGATAAGGTAGGTAATACCCGATTGGCAATAAGTAACTATCGCAAGTTGCTCAAGAGCAATGATATATGGCAAACAGACTATGTGTGTTTGCAGTTGGGTCGTATATATAAGCAACTGGGCAATGTAGATGCAAGTATCGATGTATATACTACCGGAATAGGTCAGTATAAAAGAAACGGCGGCCGATGGAATAACAACTATTACCGTATCTATAAAGAGTTATATAAGCTTTACTACGATGTAGGAAATATGTCGGAGGCAGCGAGAGTATGTGCTGAGTTATGTGATTTGATACGCGTTGATAAGCCGAGGTGGTTGGCTTTTAGCAGTGATTTGGCAACAATATACCAGCAGTCGGGCAATCATCTTGCAGCGCTAAAGCTTTATCATGAGATATTGTCTGTTTACGAGGCGGGTCATTCGCTGTCGGGTGATAATAGCGAAAGCATTTGGACTAAACGAGGTTTTGCTAAGGTTGTCCCCGGAGAATCCGTTACTCAGCAGTACAATATTGCCGAGGTGTTGCGAGGTATAGGTAGTTCGTATTTCGAAATTGGAAACTATGAAAAGGCTGCTGAATATTTCTTGCAGTCGTACAATAAATTTAAGACTCTCAATAGCACCCTTTCTCAAAATGTATTTTTCGTATTAATACCGTTATCCACTTGCTATTCGGAGATTCATCGTGTAGAAGCCTCTATTAAATATGCCCGTGAGGCATACGAAATGGCCGATAGATATGATATGGGTAAGGATGAAGAAATGTTGGCATTGACAAACTATGCTAATATTCTGTTATCTTATGGTAAAGAAAAAGAAACTCTCGATGTGCTGAATTCGGCTTTGCGCAAAACGACCGATAATCAGATTAAAGCCGGCATATACAATAGTTTATCCTATATTTATGCTGAGCATGGCAGTTCTGACAAAGCTATAGAGTTTTCACAATTGGCAGCATCGCTCAGTGACGATCCCGTCTATTTTCACAACCTTGCGGTGCATTATTCCAATGCAAAAGATTTTACCAAGGCCGGCACTGCTGTGAAAAAAAGTTGGGAGTTGGCTGTAGATGATATGAAAGCAATGTTCTTGCAAAATAGAGAAGATGACTATGGGCACATTTGGGACAAATATAAAGTGTATGTTAAATCGCCTGTTACACTCTTGTGGCAAACTGATGATGCCGAAATATTGAAATATGCTTACAACTCCCTTCTTATGACCAAGTCCATTCAATTGGCAACATCATTGCGATTTAGAAACATCATCAATAATAGCGGCGATGTCAAGCTGAAAGAACTATATGATAGATGGATAAACAGTACCGAAGAGCAGCGTGATTATGTCGATATAGAGTTGGAATTGTTGTCAAAGGTAAACAATTTAGGTGGCGATTTTGACATATTCAATATTCGATGGGATGATGTGCGCAATAAATTGAAAAAGGACGAAATAGCAGTTGAGTTTGCACACATAACTCGTACCGATACGAAGGAGAAGGTATATCTTGCACTGATACTCACATCGGAATCGGATGCACCCGAATGTGTTATGATCAGCATCGATAATGCCATAGAGAAGCTGTATAGAGATAATGACATCAATACACTCTATAATTCATCTCGTGCGGGTGATGTGATATGGAGCAAGATTATTGACGTAGCACAAAGTAGATGTCCTGATATTAAAACCATATATTTTGTGCCCGATGGGGTATTACATTCGATGTCTGTCGAGTATATGATTTCGCGCGGAAATCGTATGAGTGATAGATATAATATGCGTCGTTTATCATCCTCAAGAGATATTGTAAAAGAGGGTAATCAAAAGGTATCAAGCAAGAGTGCTGTCCTTTTTGGTGGAATTGATTACAATACAACCGTAGAGGATATGGAGTATTACTCATACACTCTCACGCAAGAACGTAGTGCCGATAAGTTTTGGAACTATCTGCCCGGCACGCAGGATGAGGTATATCAAATTGACAACATATTGAGTAGTAATTCATATACAACCGAACTTCATAGTGGCGCATCGTGTGTCGAAGAGCAATTCAAGATATACTCCAAAAACTCGCCTGAAATAATACATATTGCTACTCATGGCTTCTATAAGCATGATGAAAGTGGTGAAAGCGAAAATGAGGCAATAAGTGAAGGAATATCTCTGAAAAAATGCGGACTTGCATTTGCCGGTGCCAACCAGAGTGTGTTGGGAAATTACAATATCCCCGACGATGTGGATGACGGTATATTGAGTGCGTCCGAAATTTCAAAACTCGATCTTGCTAATACCTCACTTGTAGTAATGTCGGCTTGTCAAACAGGTCTTGGAGATATAAATGACGATGGCGTATTTGGTCTTCAGAGAGCGTTTAAAAAAGCCGGTGTAAACAGTATATTGATGAGTATGTGGAATGTAGATGACCTTGTGACTCAAAGTTTTATGACTGAGTTTTATAAAGGATTAGCCACTGGTCTTACCAAACATCGAGCATTAGCTCATGCACAACAATATGTTATACAGACCTATGGCAATAACCCTCGCTATTGGGCTCCCTTTGTTTTGCTTGATTGAATGAATGGATAAAGATTGATTCTATAATGAAGATTGCGAAAAAATATATAATGCCTATGGTGGTGGCGGTATTGTCGCTGATAATCATGACAATATCCATCAACGGCTTTTCTATCATGTCGCTGTTCTCGCCTGTGGATGGTAAGAGCGATTTTCAGTTGTCGGACATATACACAAAGGTTGCCAATAGACGAGGAGTCTCCTATTGCAGTGACAGAGTGTTGGTTGTGGCATCTGATAATTGCACTCGAGAAGAGCTTGTAGGGATGATTGATGTGTTAGAATCGATGCACCCCGCAGCAATAGGTGTAGATATCAATTTCCAGTATCCCGGTCACGATGATTCTTATATGCTCTCGGTCTTTGACGAATGCCATAATTTAGCCCTTCCATTAATCGTGTCTTATGATGAGGAGAAAGATGTATTTGTAAAGGATGAATGGACTAATTCATTCCTTACAGAATGGTTGGAGGAAGATAAATTTTCTATCGTTAATTTGGAACGATATACCACGTGGGGCCCGGTACGTTCATTCCGACCATTCTATACTATCGATGATGAACAAATACCGAGTTTCTCGGTGCACCTTGCATCATTGGCCGATAAGGTGGCTACGGATGCTTTTATAGACCGAGGTCATGAGAGTGAATATATCAACTTCACCTCGCGTATAGTGGAGGTTATAGCTCCTGACGATATCTTTGCTGAAGATGGTGCTATCAAACCCAATATAGCCGAGAAGGTAGAAGGACGAGTTGTGATAGTAGGCGATATCAATAATAGTAAAGATTTATTCCCAGTCCCTCATGAGGATAAGATGCCGGGTGCTATCATTCATGCGCATTGTGTCGATACTATTCTTGAAGGTAACTATATCGACTCATTTCCCGAATGGTTGAATATCCTTATATCTGTAGTGCTTTGCTACCTATTTATGTTGCTTCATATTCTTGTTGAGAAATATGTAGACAATGGAGTTGACTTTATAATAAGAGTAGTGCAAGTGTTGATGATGTTTGTACTATACAAGATTGGATGCACTCTTTATGCCCATAACTATTATGTAGACGTGTCGCTTGTATTGCTTATGGTAGCTTCTACGGCTTTTGTACTTGATATATGTTCCGGTATTGAGCACTTTGGTAAATGCTTGATAAACAAAATAAAAAGTATAAAGCGTTAGGGTGTGTAAAGAAGAATATTTTTATTATTTGATTTTCTGAATTTGTTTGAGTTTAAGATATATGGCTAAGTATAAATATTTATGGGTGTTGTTGTTATTTATCTGCCCATTGCTTTCGATGGCGCAAAACAACAATGTTATAGTTCGTCTCAAAGGTGATGTGCAGATTATGCACCGAGCCGATAAACAGTGGAAAACCTTGCACGTGCGCGATACCGTTAAACTAATCGACAAGATAAACCTTTCGCCCAATAGCTCGGTGAGTATTATGAAGACCTCTACTCGTGCGGTGTATACGGCCGATAATGCCGGCCAAATGACCGTGCGTGACATTATAAAGAAAGCCGAGAGTAGAGATATGGCAGTAATAAATAATGTGATAAAAGAGAATGTTTCGTCTGCTGGAAAAAATTCTCGTAGAGACTTTACAAGTTATGGAGCCTCGGTAAGAGGGCAGGGTGATGACAGCGAAATAGATGCTGTATATGCGCATGTATATAAGGCTATCAGCACTATCTATACACGAGGTGAAATAAAAGAAAACGCAATGTCGCCTGCCATATCTCGGGTGTATGCCGATGACACTTTCTCGTTTAAAGTGACAGGTGTAGATGATTGTGCCTGCTATATAAATATCTATTGTGTCGACTTATCTAATCAGTCGGTTGAGGCTTGTTATCCACGTAACATTTCAACTGCCAGTGTGTCAAGCTCTGAGTTTATGCTACCGGGTGTGTTTTATGACTCAAATGAAGTTGTCTATTTGTTGGTTGCCTCAACTGTTGACTACGATTCGTCGCTTATAAGTCTCAAATTAAGAAACGGCGAAAAACCTCAAAACGGCACCGATAATGACAAGGTAAAATGTTCCCTTTCGACCGATGCTCGCAAACTCCTCCAACGACACAATAAATGAAGTGATAGGTAATATAAACAAACAACGCGGCAACCTAAGTTGTCGCGTTGTTTGTTTTATGTGATAATTTTGTTAGTTCTCAAACAGGTCGTTCCACGAGGTGTTTTTCTCAACACTGAGGCGGGTGGCCTTGTCGGTATCGCGGTCTACGCCTACACCATTGAAGTAGCAATAGATGAGTCCGTCCATCACGCGGTCATAGTGGTCGCATGTAAAAGAAACAGAAACTCCGTTGTAATATAGGTGGTTGTATATTTCAAATGCTCTTTCGGTATTTTTTGCATAGTGGTGACCAACTAAAAGACAATCGGCCAAATCAAGTAGAGCTGTGCGGTCGCCTGCGGCTGCACGTTCTTCGAGTTGTGCTAACTCTTCGGGTGAAAATCCATGTATTCTCATATTGATTCAATATTAAGGTTATGAATTAAGGTATCTATTAAGTGGTATTTGAATTATACAAATATACAAATAGATTTTGAATAATTGTGCAATATGACGAGAAAAATTAAATATATGTATTTGTTGCTATACGTTTATATTAAATATTGCCCCTATTGTATTTAGTTCTGCGATAGGATGTTTTCAAGGTCTTTGCCGGATAGTGCCAAGTGGAACTTGCCATTTTGTGCTACCGATATGTTGCCGGTTTCTTCGCTTACGATGATGGCAATGGCATCGGTCTCTTGGCTGAGTCCTAGGGCCGATCGATGTCGCAAGCCGAGAGATTTGGGTATATCGGTGTTGTGCGATACGGGCAAGATACACGATGCAGCTGTAATGCGATTGTTTGATATAATCATGGCGCCATCGTGTAAAGGACTGTTCTTGAAGAAAATATTTTCGATAAGGCGGGTGTTTACCTCGGCATTGATTGACTCACCTGTGAGTTCATACTTATCAAGTGGAGTGTTGCGTTCTACGATAATAAGTGCGCCGGTCTTGGTCTTGGCCATGTTCATACAGGCGTGTACAATCGACATTACGTAGGGCTTTGCTTGTTCTTTATCGCCTTTTTGGAAGATGCTAAGTAGGAACTTCCATCGATTGCGCGAGCCGAGTTCGATGAGAAAACGACGAATTTCCTCTTGGAAAAGTACCACGAGTACCAGTAGACCCAGGCTCATAAACTTGTCCATGATGGCACCCAATAGGCGCATGTCAAGTATGAGGCGGAAGATAATCCATACAATAACAAAGGTGATGAGACCGCTGAATATTTTTATAGCTCCCGATTCCTTCATCATCTTGAAGAGGTAGTATAGCAGCGAGGCTACTATCAGGATGTCTATGGCGTCTTTAATTCCGAATTCTATCATTGGTGTATTCTTTATTTGTATTGTGTCAAGGTATGGTTGCAGTTACTATTTTTACAGCTTCTACGGCTTGTTTTACATCGTGTACGCGCAGAATGTTTGCACCGCCCATGAGTGCCAATACGTTGAGGGCTGTAGTGCCGTTGAGGCTTTCGGCAGGAGTGGTTTCAAGAAGTTTGTATATCATCGATTTTCGCGATATGCCCACAAGAAGGGGTAGACCTATTCTTGTAAATTCGTCGAGGTGACGCATGAGACGGTAGTTGTCGTCGATTGTTTTGCTGAAACCAAATCCGGGGTCTAAAATGATGTCGTTGATGCCCATGAGTGAAAGCCTATCAATTTTGGCTGCAAAATATTGTAATACATCGGCCGTAACATCTTCATATTGCAAGTATTGTTCTTGCATCATGGTGTTGGGAGTGCCACGCATGTGCATCATTACGTATGGTACCTGCAAACGGGCTATCGTGTCATACATCTTGTTGTCCATTTCGCCACCCGAAATGTCATTGATGATGTGTGCACCGTACTCCTCGACACTCCATTGTGCTACTTCGGCACGGAATGTATCAACAGATACTATCATGTTTGGGCTTATGCGATGTATCGCATCGAGCCCAATGGCAAGGCGACGTTTCTCCTCATCGATGCACACATCGTCGCAGCCCGGTCGCGACGAATAACCACCGATGTCTATCATATCGGCTCCATCTGCCACGAGTTCCTCTACACGTTGAGCCACTGCAATGGCATCGGGGCAACGACTATTATCGTAGAATGAGTCGGGGGTGACATTGAGTATGCCCATCACTTGTGGGCGCGACAAATCTATGAGCTTGCCACCTGCATTTATAGTGAGTTTTCTGTTGCGATTATCTATGAGCATTTGAGTCTACTTTTACAAATAGCGAAAATACAACTTTTCTGTGAATAACGAAGTGATAAAATGAAATAAAAAGTGGATGTTGCCAAATTTTTTATTTTTCAAGCGATGATGTGGTTATTTTAGTTCTTCGTCGATGCGTGGAACGGGTTGTAAAGTCGTCGGTTTATCTTGGGTTTGCGATTTCTTGTTGCTCTTCTTGGTCTTTATGATGGGGTAGGTAGAATCTTTGCGAGCGTGAGTGCGACGTATATATACGGGCCTGCGTTCGGCTTCGGGTATGGTATCGAGCTGTAATCGAAAGCGTGCTATTTCCTCCTCAAGTTGTGTATAGTCACCGGTAGTAGTAGATGTGTGGGAGCTATGCTGAGAGGTTATGAGTTGCACTATGCATAGTATACATGATGCTATGAGTAGTATGATAGTAGCTCGGCGCTGTCCTCGGGAGAGGGCTGTCCATTTATCTAACCATTTGTGCCATTTCATAACCAATATTTTTTGTTGTTTCTTGTGTTGTATATAGCAAACACCTACCTTTGTAAAGTAATTTTTAACCAAGCATCTCCATAGATCAATAGTCTATATCATGTTGCGATATGTACGCCATATACCGCCCTATTTACCCACTATACTTGTTGTGGTGTTTATCTGCTATGCATCGTTGTTTAGCGATCCGTTTCCTGAACAAGAGCGATGGCTGAATTTTCCGGGATCGGACAAGTTGGTGCATTTTATTATGTATGGTGGTCTAACAGCAACATTCTGTTTTGATTACTATCGTCGTCACGCAGAGTCGCTCAAACTTTGGCTATTTCTTGTGGTACTTACTGTAGCCATAGTTTTGGGAGTTGTTATGGAGTGGTTACAGATGAGTATGGCGTTGGGGCGCACGGGTGACATATTAGATGTCGTAGCCAATTCATTAGGAGCTTGCTTGGGTGTTGTGACCGGTAATAAAATTTTTGCAAAGTTGTTTGCTATATACCGATTACAAAAGTAGTCAAAGGGGGACAAATATCCAATTTATTTAATAATTTATTCGCATCAAATCGGAGTACTTTGCGATTACCAAATCTTTGTATTATTTTTGTTCTATAAAATATAACACACAAATCGTATGATAGAATATATATGCGGTGAGGTGGTCGAATTGACCCCTGCATCGGCCGTGATTGAGACTTCGGGAGGCGTAGGTTATTTCCTACACATTTCACTCAATACGTTTTCGGCGTTGAAGCAAGGTGAACGTGCACGTCTGTTGGTGCATGAGGCAATACGTGAGGATGCTTATCTGCTCTACGGTTTCAAAAGTCGCAAAGAGCGTGAATTGTTTCAATTGCTTATATCAGTGTCGGGTGTAGGACCTAATACTGCAAGAATGATTTTGTCGGGATTGTCGCCCGAAGAATTTGAACAAGTTATTGCTACTGAGAATGTTGGCTTGCTTAAATCGGTAAAAGGCATAGGAGCAAAAACTGCACAAAGAATAATTGTTGACCTCAAGGATAAAATAAAATCGGTAGGTTCTCCGTTAGTAAGTAGTATGCCGCGTGTATCGGAGACTTACGAAGAGGCCGTAGCTGCCTTATCAATGTTGGGTTTTGCCCCACAAGCTTCGCAAAAAGTTGTGCAAAAGTTGCTGCAAGATACGCCCGGTATACGGGTCGAAGAGGTCATAAAGCAAGCGTTAAAAATGCTTTGATACTCGTTGGCCGTATGTTGAACATGGCAAACGCATAGATGAAAATAATAGAGAGATTTCATATCTTTTTTCTACTTTTTCTTGGCATAGTGACACTGTCGCTCCCTGCCAATGCTCAGAAGGCAACCACCTCTAAGGCGGCTGCCGATACTACTGTGCGCTATCCTGTTACAAAGACTATACCCGAAAATTACGAAGATATAGGCGCTGAAGGTGCTGTTGACTTGCGTACACCCTCTAATATCACCAGTGAGATAGAGTATGACCCAATTACCAACCGCTACGTTTTGCGTACGCGCGTAGGTGAGACAGAGATTGCTACCCCCTTCTCACTTACTGCCGAGGAGTATGGCAACTATAGTTTCCGAAAGTCGATGGAGGCTTATTATCGCGAGAAGAATGCCTATGACCCCGAAACTGCCGAAAAAGATAAGTTTGACTTCCTCGATATGAACTTTAGCCTTGGTCCTTTGGAGAAAGTCTTTGGACCCGGTGGTGTACAACTGAAAACACAAGGTAGTGTTGACGTGAACATGGGTGTGAAATACAACAAGATAGACAACCCTGCACTCTCACTCGAAGCTCGTTCTAAGACTTATTTCGATTTCGATACCAAGATACAAGCATCGGTTAATGCCAAGGTGGGTAATAAACTTGCATTTAATCTCAATTACAATACCGATGCAACCTTTGCCTTTGACTCTCAAAACCTTAAACTTCAATTCCAGGGCGAGGAAGATGACATTATCAAGAACATCGAGGCCGGTAATGTGTCTATGACAACCGGTTCGTCTCTTATACGTGGTAGTACATCGCTCTTTGGTTTCAAGACTACGATGCAGTTTGGCAAACTTACGGCTACAGCACTTGTGTCGCAACAACAATCGGAGACCAAGACAGTGAGCACCAGTGGTGGTGTACAGACTACGCCTTTCGAGTTTAATGCCGACCAATATGACGAGAACCGCCACTTCTTCTTGGCTCACTATTTCCGCGACAACTATGACCAATTTGCATCGAAACTACCTTATGTACAGTCGGGTATCACTATAAACCGTATAGAGGTGTGGGTAACCAATAAGCAAGGTAAGTATGATCAGGCTCGCAATATAGTGGGTTTTATGGACTTGGCCGAGAGCAACCACATCTATAACGACCATTGGGTAAGCTCGGGTAATCCTCTTCCTTCAAACAATGCCAATACATTGCTTAGTGAAATCAAGTCGCAATATCCCGCGGCTCGTAATATCAGTAATGTATCGCAAGCACTTGAGGGATTGGTAGCTTATGGTTTTGAAGGAGGACAGGACTATGTAAAGATTGAGAGTGCCCGCAAACTGGGTACGAACGAGTATACGCTCAACAGCTCATTGGGTTATATCTCGCTTAAGGTTGCGCTTAATTCCGATGAAATGGTAGCTGTTGCCTTTGAATATACCTATGGCGGACAAGTATACCAAGTAGGTGAGTTCTCATCTGATATTACTGCAACCGATCAATGTCTTTACTTGAAGTTGCTTAAAGGTGTAACTGTTTCGCCGCATCTTCCCATCTGGGACTTGATGATGAAAAACGTATATTCGCTCAATGCCTATCAGTTGAAGAAAGATCATTTCCGACTCGATATCAAATACTTGAGTGATACTACCGGAGTGCTTCTCAACTACATTCCTGCCGGTAATATTGCCGAAAAGACCTTGCTACAAGCGATGAACCTCGACCGTCTCGATGCCAACCAAGAGAGCAATCCCGATGGTTTTTACGACTATATTGAGGGCTACACTGTGCAATCTAGTAATGGTCGCATTATATTCCCGGTAGTAGAGCCTTTTGGTAGCCACTTGACTCGTGCTATAGGTAATGAGGAGATAGCTAAACGCTATGTATTCCAAGAGTTGTACGACTCGACGCTTACCGTGGCGCAACAGGTGTCCGATCGAAACAAGTTTGTCATCATGGGTGAATACATGGCATCGTCGGGTTCTGAGATAAGTCTTGGAGCGATGAATGTGCCTCGCGGATCGGTAGTTGTAACGGCCGGTGGTGTGACTTTGGTGGAAAATAGCGACTATACGGTCGATTATACAATGGGTACTGTGCGAATACTCAACCAGAGCATTATCGATGCAGGTACACCTATCAATGTGTCGCTCGAAAATCAATCGATGTTCAACATGCAGCGCAAGACCATGTTGGGACTTGATCTTACTTATGCCTTCAGCAAAGACTTTAAGGTAGGAGGTACCATCTTGCACTTATCCGAGATGCCCATAACTAATAAGGTAAACACCGGTAGTGAGTTGCTCAATAATACGTTGTGGGGAGTGAACCTTTCTTATAACACCAAGTTCAATTGGCTTACCAACTGGCTCAACTATATACCCACAGTCAATGCCACAGCACCCTCTACTCTGTCAATAACCGGAGAGTTTGCCCAACTTGTCACTCATCAAGCACCGCAGGGTAGCCAGAAGGGTATGTCGTATCTCGACGATTTTGAGTCGACCCAAACGGGTATCGACTTGCGATCGCCCTATGCATGGAACATTGCTTCTACACCCTCAATGTTTCCCGAGGCAATGCTTAATAATGATGTAGAGTATGGAAAGAATCGTGCGCTCATGTCATGGTATTATATCGACCGTATGTTTACCGACAAGAATACTTCGCTTGCACCGGCTCACATTAAAAACGATTACGACCAACTTTCAAATCCTTATGTGCGTGAGGTAAGTATACATGAGATGTTCCCCAATAAAGAGTTGAGTTATGGTGAGAGTACAACTATACAAACCCTCAACCTCTCGTTTTATCCCGACGAGCGTGGACCTTATAACCTCGATACCGAACGTATCGATAGTGATGGTAAGTTGCTTAACCCCGAGAGTCGCTGGGGTGGTATCATGCGCAAGATGGATAATACCGACTTCGAAACCGGTAATATAGAGACCATACGCTTTTGGATGATGGACCCCTTCCTCGATCCTGAAAACCCCAACTATGAGGGTGGTGATCTTTATATCAACTTGGGTGAAATATCGGAAGATATTCTTAAAGATGGTATGAAGTCGTTTGAAAACGGATTGCCTATTGATAGTGACTCTACACACATCGTTTCGACCAATTGGGGTAAAGTGTCGCGCAATCAATCGCTCACATACGCCTTTGACAATACTGCCGGTGCTCGCAAGAAACAAGATGTGGGTCTCGATGGTCTTAGCAACGACGAGGAGTTCTCGTTCTCTACATATCAAAGATTCCTTCAAAATCTCGATAATCGCTTGTCGGCCGAGGCTCAAGCACGTTTGCGTCAAGACCAATTTTCGCCCTATAATGACCCTGCCGGAGACAACTATCACTTCTATCGAGGTGTAGACTATGACAACGAACAACGTTCGGTGTTGGAGCGATATAAACGATACAATGGTGTTGATGGTAACTCGTCTTCGAACGAAGATGTTAATGACCCCTATTACCAATCGTCACGCAGTGTGCCTGATGTTGAGGATGTTAACCAAGATAATACGCTCAATGAGTATGAGCGTTATTTCCAATATCGCATTTCTATTCGTCCCGAAGATTTGGTTGTAGGTCGTAACTTTATTACCGACTCAACTTCGACTGAGGTGACCTTGCGCAACGGACAGAAAGGTCGTGCTGTATGGTATCAATTTAAGGTGCCGGTAAGCGAATTTGAAAACAAAATAGGATCAATAAACGACTTCAAGACTATACGTTTTATACGTATGTTTATGACCGGATTTAAGAAAACTACTCACTTGCGTTTTGCTACCTTTGAGTTGGTGCGTGGTGAATGGCGTACTTATCAATATTCGCTCAACAACAAGAGCAATGCACCCACACAAGGTCGCTTGGATATGAGTGTTGTAAACATTGAGGAGAATGCGGGACAACGCCCTGTTAACTATGTTTTGCCTCCCGGTGTAACTCGTATTGTCGATCCTAGTCAGTCACAGGCAACACAGCTCAATGAGCAAGCTTTGGCATTGAAGGTTAATGATTTGCAGTCGGGTGAAGCGTTGGCTGTGTACAAAAACATCAGTATGGACTTGCGCCATTATAAGCGTATACAAATGTTTGTGCATGCCGAGAAACTTATTGACGACTATACCAATTTGCAAGATGGCGACTTGACCGTATTTATGCGTTTGGGTAGTGATAGCCGTTCGAACTATTACGAGTATGAAATTCCTCTTACTCTTACTCCCGAAGGTTATTACAGTACTTACAATCCCAGCGATCAATATGCGGTATGGCCGGTAGAGAATATGTTCGACTTTGCCTTGGAGCGATTGCCCGAACTCAAGACTCAGCGCAATAGAAGCAAGAAGACTGACAATACTAATGTGTCATTTGCCGAACCATTCTCAATGTACGACCCCGACAATGAGCACAATCGTATGACGGTTGTGGGTAATCCCTCGTTGTCAAATGTACGCACAATACTTATAGGTGTGCGCAACAATTCGGGTAATGTCAAGAATGGTACTGTGTGGGTCAATGAGCTGCGTCTTACCGACTTCGACCAAAGTGGAGGTTGGGCTGCTAAAGGTAATGTCAATTTAGGAATTTCGGATATTGCTACTGTCAATGTAGGTGGTCATATCGAGACATCGGGCTTTGGCTCTATAGATCAAAGCCTTACCCAACGTCGCATGGACGACTATTACCAGTATAATGTTGCTACACAAGTCGATTTTGGTCGTTTCCTTCCTGAGAAGGCACAAGTGTCAGCTCCCTTGTATTACTCTTACTCCGAGCAGGTTACTACACCTCAATACAATCCGGTTGATGAGGATGTACGCTTGCAGGATGCTTTGGATGCAACTGAGACTAAGCACGAGCGCGACTCTATATCGAGCCTTGCCCTTGAGCGTCGTACTGTAGAGAGTCTTAGTATAACCGGTGTGAAGGTCGATATCAAGAGTGAAAATCCTATGCCCTACGACCCCGCCAACTTTACACTTGGCTACTCTTACAACCGTCAAAGTAACGAAGAACCTACAACAACATATGAGAATACCTACGACCATCGAGGAAGCCTTACATACTCATATACGCCTTATGTCAAGCCTTTCAAGCCCTTTGCAGGCATCAAAGGTGAGTCTAAGAATCTCAACTTCCTCAAGGAATGGGAACTTAATTATGTGCCTACCAATATCACATTTAGCACCAACGTTTCACGTTACTATTATGAACAACAGACTCGCGACCTCAACTCTATTGTGTCGGGAGTAAAAGGTATAGAATTGCCTGTAGCCGTAAGTAAGAACTTCTTGTGGGATCGCCAATTCTCTTTGCAATGGAACTTGACCAAGTCGCTCAATTTCTCATTGCAAACAATGACCAATGCTCGCATTGAAGAGCCTGCCGGTGCTGTCAATCGCGATTTATTCCCCAATGAGTATGCACAGTGGCAAGACTCGGTGTGGAGCAGCGTGAAAGGATTGGGCTCGCCTTGGGATTATAACCAAACATTCAATGCATCGTGGACTGCACCTTTCAACAAGATTCCGGTGCTTGACTTCCTTACCTTCTCGGTGAAGTATAATGCCACATATAACTGGCAGAAGGGTACTCAGATTGAGGGCGTAGACATGGGTAATGTGATAAGTAACCAGGGTCAATGGAACTTTGATGGTCGTATCAATCTGGAGCAATTCTACAACAAGATACCCTACTTGGAAAAGGTAAACAAGCGTTTTGCCTCGTCTGGCAAGAGTGGACGCGCCAAGAGTAGGGACAATAAGCAAAAGAACAAGTATGAGCGTACTATCACGCTCAAAGAAGATACAAGTGTGGTTGTGCGACACAACCTTCGTAATAAGAAGGTAAATGTTGTGGCTACCAATCTTAAGGGAGAGTCTATTACCATAGAGAGTCGTATTGTTGATGATAATAATGTTGAGATATTGACACGTGGTAAGCGACAAATCAAGGTGCGTGTTACCATACCCGAGGAGGAGAAGACATTCTGGAGCGAGGCTGCACAATACTCTGCTCGTTTCTTAATGATGTTCCGCTCAGTCAGTGCGCGTTATCGCGAGGTAAGCTCGATGAACCTACCTCTGTTCCGACCGATGGTAGGCGATGGCTTTGGTCAGACAATGGCCTATGGACCCATGGCTCCGGGTCTCGACTTTGCTTTCGGATTTACCGATGAGAGTTTTGTGCAACGCGCTATCGATAACAATTGGCTTATACGTAATGAGTTGCAAATCAATCCTGCCGTTACCGGCAAGACACAAGAACTCAACGTAGATGTCGATATAGAGCCTATTACCGGCTTGAAGATTAAACTTACGGGAAACTGGAATAAGACCAATTCATCGCAAGTGCAATTTATGTTTGAAGGTAGTCCTACTATGTATGGTGGTAACTACACTAAGACCCACATAGCTATACTTACCTCACTGCGAGCATCGTCGGTTGAAAATGGTTATCAATCGGACGCTTTCGACCAATTCTTGCAAAACCGTGAGATAATCGCTGCACGTTATGAGCAAAAGTATGCCGGTACAACATATCCCTCAACAGGATTTATGTCGGGTCATCCCCTGGCAGGTCGTCCTTACGACAGCAACAATGGTCGTATTAACAAATCGTCGCCCGATGTGATGATACCGGCCTTCCTTGCGGCTTATACAGGTAGTAATGCAGGTAATATTGCTCTCACTGCCTTCCCCGATATGTCGGCCATATTGCCCAACTGGCGTATTACTTACGACGGTTTGATGCAGATTCCGGCTATTAAGGAGCACTTTAAGAACTTTACCATCAACCATGCCTACCAATGTACTTATGCTGTGGGTTCATACTCATCATTTATGAACTGGATAAATACCGGTGGTAATGATATGGGCTTTACACTTGATGAGTTGTCGGGTAATCCCGTTCCTTCATCACCCTATGATATACAGTCGGTAACACTTACTGAGCGTTTTGCCCCCTTCATTGGTGTGAATGCCACGATGAAAAACAATATTACAATTCGTGCCGAATATAATGATAGTCGTGTGCTCACTCTCAATTCATCGGCCGGACAGTTGGTTGAGGCCAATACTACCGATATTACTGTTGGTGTCAGCTACAAAATTGCCGACTTCAACAAGATATTGAAGATAGGTAGCAAGCAAACGGGTGTAAATAACGACCTTACCATCAATGGCGACTTCTCATGGCGCAATACCATATCGCTCATTCGTCGCATTGACGAGAACTATACACAAGCCACTACCGGAACGCGCACATTGTCCCTGAAGGCTACTGCCAACTATGTGTTGAGCAAGCGCATCACGCTGGGATTGTACTACGATCACCAGGTCAACACTCCCCTGGTATCATCATCGGCCTATCCGGTAACAAATAGCAATTATGGTGTGTCAATACAACTCTCACTGGTGAAGTAGGGTGAGAGGCTCAATAAATAGATGAATGGGTGTGAATCAGTCTTTGATACGCACCCATTTGTAATATACAAGGATGAGCGCCAGTGTGGCTACTGAGCTTACGATAACAGAGATAGTGTTGGGCTCAGTACCTATCCAAGGCGCAGCCTCGAGCGAAGGATAGTAGTAGGTGAGGGTAGTAAGGCTGTTGTTGAGTGCGTGAGCCAATACAGCCAACCAGAGGCTTCCGCTCCATACAGCCATGTAGCCAAACAATGCACCTAATAGCATGCGAGGCACAAGGCCCAAGGCTTGCATGTGAATAGCACTGAATATAAAGGCAGTTATCCACACGGCAGCATGGATATTGATATTGCGCTCAATCATGAGTCGTTGCAGTGAACCACGGAACAAAAACTCTTCGCCAATACCGGTAAGTACACCAACGATGAGTATAACCGTGATGAGCTGACCTATCGACGATATGTTCATCAACTGCTCGGTAGCTTGTTTAGCAGCCTCTTCCATGTCGCGCATCCACGATAATGCTTCGGGCAGTTGCCACCCCTCATTCCATTGTACAATAGCACTCATGGCAGGTATCGATGCCATGTAGATGAGTAGCATCAGGCCTATGTGCGCAATACCCGGCATGCGGTTGATTTGCATCACTTGCATTGTCCTACCGGGATTGAAAATACGCGCTGTGATTACGGCCGGTATAATGAATATACCAATGTTTTGTAGGGCGGTAGTAGCCATCAAGAATCGCCACGTTTCAATACCTTTATATTGCAAGATGAAGACTGCTGTAATAGTAAGCAGATAGAAGAGTATTACCAATCCCAACAGGGTGAATATTTGCGTAGAAGTCTTTTTATTCATAGTCGTACTGAATAGATGATATTATAATGTTGTAAGATAGCTTGTTTTGTGTGGCGAAGATACGCATTAATAATATTTTTTATGTAATTTTGCCCCACAAAAAATCATCAATATGAAACTGAAAAAACCAACTCTTCTTGTACAAGTACTTATTGCTGTGGCATTAGGTGTGTTGTTCGGACAATTCATGCCCCATGCCATTGCGCGTATTTTTGTTACCTTCAACGGCTTGTTTGGTAACTTCCTCTCATTTGCTATCCCTCTCATCATAGTGGGTCTTATCATACCGGCTATTGCCGACTTGGGTAAGGGCGCGGGACGCATGTTGTTGCTCACAGCGGTAATGGCTTACGGATTTACTCTCTTCTCGGGTTTCTTTACATTCTTTGTTTGTGACCCTATATTCCCCAATATGATATCGTCGGGACAGGGTGTTGCTGAGATCGCCGAGTCGAACGAGGCATTGAAACCCTACTTTGTGGTCGATATGCCCCCCTTGATGAATATCATGACTGCCTTGCTATTGGCCTTCTGTGTAGGATTGGGCTTGTCGGCTGTTGAAGGTGTAGCTCTCAAACGTGCATGTGAAGATTTTCGCGACATTGTGACTATGCTTATTTCTAAAGTTATTGTGCCTTTGTTGCCGTTGCACATCTTTGGTATCTTCCTCAACATGACAGTTACCGGTCAGGTAGCATCGGTTATGTCGGTCTTCATTAAGATTATAGTTGTTATCTTCATCTTGCACGTGCTGTTGCTTGTCTTGCAGTTCTGCATTGCCGGTGTGGTAGGGGGTAAGAATCCCTTCAAACTCTTGGGTAATATGTTGCCTGCATACTTTACTGCGCTGGGCACACAATCGTCGGCTGCCACTATCCCTGTAACCTTGCAACAAGCTATCAAGAACGGTGTTGCACCCAATATTGCTACATTTGTTATCCCCTTGTGCGCTACCATACACCTCTCGGGTAGTACTATGAAGATTGTAGCTTGTTCGATGGCAGTACTCCTCATGAATGGTTTGGGTATCGACTTTGGTAGCTATGCCGGATTTATATTCATGTTGGGCATAACCATGGTAGCTGCTCCCGGTGTGCCGGGTGGAGCTATTATGGCTGCATTGGGCGTATTGGAGGGTTTCCTCGGATTTGGCGAGATGGAACAAGCGCTCATGATTGCCCTCTATATTGCCATGGATAGCTTTGGTACTGCATGCAATGTAACAGGCGACGGTGCTATTGCTGTCATTATCGACCGCATAGCAGGCAAGAAAGATAAGGTTAACGCCTAAAAAATTGCTCTTTCGCAAAAGTTTTGTAACTTTGCTTATCGTTAGATAATATCAAGTAAATACTGAAACAAGAATATACAACTGCTGATTATGAAAAAAACGTTAGTTGATCTTTTTGAACAGTCGGTACAACTCTATCCCAACAACACATTCTTGTTGGAGAAGACCGACAAAGTCTTTGAACCTACAACTTACACACAAGTAAAGGAACAAGTTTACCGCCTTGGTGCCGGTTTGCAAGCCCTCGGCGTGAAGAAAGGCGACACAATGGCCTTGCTCAGCGAGGGTCGCAACATGTGGATCATTGGTGAGTTGGCTATGTTTTATGCCGGTGCTATCAACGTACCCCTCTCTATCAAGCTCGAGGAGAGCAACGACCTCATGTTCCGCCTCATCCATGGCGATGTGCAATACGTTATGGTGTCGGGACAACAACTCAAGAAAATTCGTCTTATCAAGGACCAACTTCCTGCCGTAAAGAAGATTATCGTATTTGATGAGGTGAAAGAGTACGAAGATCGAGAAATGTCGCTTGCCGAATTGCAAAAGATGGGCGACGAATTCTTGGCTTCGCACACAATGGAAGAGTTCCTTGCCGTAGGTCGCTCTATCGAGAACGACGATTATGCCACTATCACCTACACAAGTGGTACTACTGCCGATCCCAAAGGTGTTGTGCTCACACACCGCAACTATACAGCCAACGTCGAGCAAGCCCTCACATTGGTTGCTATTGACCAAACATGGCGCACACTCATCATCCTTCCCCTCGACCACTGCTTTGCTCACGTGGTAGGTTTCTACATCATGATGTCGCGCGGTGCCACTGTTGCTACTGTACAAGTGGGTCGCAATCCTATGGATACCCTCAAGAACATCCCCAAGAATATCAAGGAGGTACGTCCTCACTTTATCCTCAGTGTTCCCGCATTGGCCAAGACCTTCAAGAAAAACATCGAAGGCGCTATCCGTGCCAAGGGCGAGACTACTGTTAAGCTCTTCAACATGGGCTTGAAGGTAAAGCAAATATACTTTGGCGATAGCAACCTCGACCCCAAAGGCTGGCGCGTGTTGCTTGCTCCCGTTGTAGCACTCTTCGACAAACTTATCTTCTCGAAGGTTCGCGAGAACTTTGGTGGCGAAATGCGTTTCTTTATCGGTGGTGGTGCATTGCTCGACAAGGACCTACAGAAGTTCTACGTTGGTGTAGGCATGCCCATGTATCAAGGCTACGGCTTGTCGGAGGCTACACCCGTTATTTCGTCAAACGGTCCCGAGAAGTATCGTTTCGGTTCGAGCGGTAAGTTGGTTAAACCCATCGAGTTGAAGATATGCGATAGCGAAGGCAAAGAACTTCCCCTCGGCGAAATGGGCGAGATTGTAGTAAAAGGCGAGAACGTGATGGCCGGATATTGGAAAAAT
>CAJGDT010000008.1 GCA_904502265.1 uncultured Barnesiella sp.
GAAAGCTTGGAGCGTTAAGTGTGACATCGCACTTCCTTGCGCATTCCAAAACGAGCTTAACGAGGCAGATGCAAAAGAACTTCTTGCTAACGGTACATGGTGCTGCTGCGAGGTTTCTAACATGGGTTGTACTCCCGAAGCTATCGCTGCATTCCAAAACGCTGGTATCCTCTTCGCTCCCGGTAAGGCAGTGAACGCAGGTGGTGTATCAGTATCAGGTCTTGAGATGACTCAAAATGCTATGCACATCAGCTGGTCAGGTGCTGAGGTAGATGAGAAACTCCACTACATCATGGAGAGCATCCACTCACAATGTGTTAAGTACGGTAAGAAAGCCGACGGCACAATCGACTACGTGAAGGGTGCAAACGTTGCCGGCTTCATGAAGGTAGCTCAAGCTATGTTGGAACAAGGTATCGTATAATACAACCTTCCCACATAAACAGACATATCGAGGCCTCGGCCTCGGTATGTCTGCTACTTATAAATACACATTAATAATATTGTCTTGACAATTTCACAATTATAAACAAAGAACAATTATGAAAAAGCACAACTTTAACGCCGGACCTTGCGTATTGCCCAGACAAGCTGTTGAGTCTGCAATCGAAGCTATCCGCGACTTTGATGGCACCGGTATCGGTCTTTTGGAAATTTCTCACCGTACACCCGGATGGGAGCGCATCATGGCTGAAACTGAGCAATTGTGGCGCGAATTGTTGAACATCCCCGAGGAGTATGCTGTATTCTTCGTAGGTGGTGGTGCTTCAACACAATTCTTCCAAGTACCCGCAAACTTGTTGAAAGGCAAAGCTGCATACTTGCAAACAGGTGTTTGGGCTAAGAAAGCTGCTAAAGAGGCTAAATATTATGGTGATGTAGAGATCGTAGCTTCATCAGAAGATAAGAACTACACTTACATCCCCAAAGAATATACTATCCCCACTGATGCTGACTACTTCCACATCACAACCAACAACACTATCTACGGTACAGAGCTTCACGAAGATATCGACTGCCCCATCACATTGGTAGCCGATATGTCATCAGACATCATGTCTCGTCCCGTTGACGTGAAGAAATATGGTATGATCTATGGTGGTGCTCAAAAGAACGTAGGTCCCGCCGGTGTTACATTCGTAATCATCCGCAAAGACCTCCTCGGTAGCTCAGAGCGCAAATTGCAATCAATGGTTGACTATGCTACACACTATCCCGATGAAGCACGCAACCGTTCAATGTACAATACTCCTCCCGTATTCCCCATCTTCGTTATGCACGAAACATTGAAATGGGTGAAAGAACTCGGTGGTCTTGAAGTAATGTACAAGATGAACAAAGAGAAAGCAGAGTTGCTCTACAACGAGATCGACCGCAACTCAATGTTCGTAGGTACAGCTGTTAAGGAAGACCGTTCACTCATGAACGTTTGCTTCGTAATGGCTCCCGGTAAGGAAGACTTGCAAGATGAGTTCTTCAACTTCGCTAAAGAGCGCGGTATGGTAGGTATCAAGGGTCACCGTTCAGTAGGTGGTTTCCGTGCTTCACTCTACAACGCATGTCCCAAAGAGTCAGTTGAGGCTTTGGTAGCTTGCATGCAAGAGTTTGAGAACCTCCACAAATAATAAACCTGTATAATACAGTAAAAATATTTTTGCGTCGCCATGCGGGCCACTGCGTGGTGGCGCATTTAACCAAATAATAAACACCTATTTTTGTAATGAAAATTCTTGTTGCAACCGAAAAACCCTTTGCAGCTGTAGCTGTAAACGGTATTCGTGAAGTAATTGAGGCTGCCGGTGCAGAACTCGTATTGCTCGAAAAATATACAGAGAAGGCTCAACTTCTTGCTGCAGTAGCTGATGTTGACGGTATCATTATCCGTAGTGATAAAGTTGATGCTGAGGTATTGGACGCTGCTAAGAACTTGAAGATTGTAGTACGTGCCGGTGCAGGTTACGACAACGTAGACCTTGAGGCTGCTACAGCACACAACGTGTGTGTAATGAACACTCCCGGTCAAAACTCTAACGCCGTAGCTGAGCTTGCTCTCGGTATGATGGTGATGATGGCTCGTAACCAATACGATGGTACATCAGGTACAGAGTTGAAGGGCAAAACTTTGGGTATCCACGCTTTCGGTCAAGTAGGCCGTAACGTAGCTCGCATCGCTCAAGGTTTCGGTATGGAAGTATACGCATTCGACCCCTTCTGCCCCGCAGAGGCTATCGCTGCTGCCGGTGTTAAGCCCGTAGAGAGCGTAGAGGAGTTGTATCGCACTTGCCAATATGTATCATTGCACATCCCCGCAACTGCTGAGACTAAGAACTCAATCAACTACTCACTCACTTCTATCATGCCCAAGGGTGCTATGCTCGTGAATACAGCTCGTAAAGAGGTTGTATGCGAGGCTGACCTCGTTCGCATCATGGAAGAGCGTGCCGACTTCCGTTACACATCGGATATCGCTCCCGCTAACCTCGATGAGTTGAAAGAGAAATTTGGCAACCGCGTGTTTGCTACACCTAAGAAAATGGGTGCTCAAACAGCTGAGGCTAACATCAACGCCGGTATTGCTGCCGCTCACCAAACTATCGGTTTCTTGCGCGACGGTATCGATAAATTCCGCGTGAACAAATAATTGAGCTAATAGCCAATAAATAATGCAATCGCACTGCCCTTGTGGGTGGTGCGATTGTTGTATATAGCATAAGGTCTCTAAGGTCTCTAAGGTCGATAGGGTCTTTAAGGGCAATAAGGCCGATAGGGCCTATAAGGCAGGAAGGCCCAAGAGAGGGGGAGTGGCGTGTGGCTTATTGTCGGGTGTAGATGAGGATTCGGCCGAATTGCATGAAGGTGTAGCGGTCATTGTCCTTGAACTTGATGCCTACGCCTGTGGGGGAGTTGACGAAAACGCCGGGGCTCTTGGCCTCGAGCCATATAGCTGGTTGTCCGCGTAGTTGTAGCGATAGGTTGCCGTCGGCTTCGTTGTAGGTGATGCTCATAGGTAGGTCGATGAGGCTTGAGTTGAAGTGGCCGGCGTATTGTCTCAGTTCGTCCTGTGTAGCGGTGTATTGTTGATGCTTGCTGTAGTCGGGGTATTCGTACTCCATGTCGTATATGGCACTGGCAATGCCTATGAGCAGGTCGTTGCGAGGAGCCGAACAGCCGTTGATGGCAATGGCGATGGTGATGCTGTCGGCGGGATTGTGCATGACAGCGGTGTGTGTGCCGTAGGTGTCGCCGGCATGACCATAGAAGGTGTGCTCGTAGAAGGGCATGAGCATGAGTCCGCCACCGAAACTATTACCCTCGGGAGGTAGCATGTAGGTGAGGCTTGTGTTATCGACCAATGCACCGTTGAATAGTGCGTTGGCAAAGGTAATGAGATCGGCTGTAGAAGATACTATATCGCCTACGGCTGCGACGTTGGGGAAGTAAAAGTCGTCGACTTGTTGCCACTTGTTGGCGGTGTTGAGGCGATAGGGTAGTGCTGCCTTATGCAGTTGTGAACGGCAAGAGTGGGTGTCGCTGAGGGAGAGCGGTTGGACGATTTCGCGCTCGATAACTACGTCGTAGGGAGCTTGGTAGAGTTGCTCAATGATGCGTCCCAGGAGGTAGTAGGCAGTGTTGGAGTATCGTACGTTCTCGCCCGGAGCGAAGATAACATCTTGTCGGATAATCTCGTCGAGGATATCTTGTTGCGAAACGGGTTGAGTAAGCCATTGAATGAGGGTGTCCTGCTTGATGGTGTAGTCGGCCAGACCCGATGTATGGTTGAGCAGGTGAGCTATGGTGATACTGTCGGCCGTAGATAGGGTGGGGAAAAAGTTGTCGAGAGTGGTGTCGAGAGAGAGTTGCCCACTGTTACAAAGACGGTGAATGAGGGTGGCTGTGAAGGTCTTGGTGATTGAGCCAATGTTGTAGTTGTGGCAGGTGGGGGGTACGGCATGTTGTCCGTAGTGACGAGTGTATAGGATGTTGCCATTGTAAGCCACCGATACCGAACCGATGCCTTGGTTGTGCTGCTCGATATGGTTGATGAACGAGTCGATGGCGGCAATGTTGATGTCGCGCGCCATGGCGGGAGTACCCGCGATAGAGAGTAATGAGAGCAGAATGATAGCGGTGATGTGTTTCATGGTAGATAATTATGTGGTGTTGTTATTTGGCTTCCTCGCCCAGGAGGACTGTGCGAATAATCTTCTCGAACTCGTCGGCGGGGTATGCACCCATCGTGCCGCGAGGATCGCCTTCAGTGGGGCAGAACAAGAATGCGGGTATGGATGATATGCCAAAGAGTGAAGCAAGCTCTTTCTCTTTATCAACATCTACTTTGTATATGATTATTTTGCCATCGTATTTGGCAGCCAATTTATTGAGTATGGGGTTCATCTGACGGCAGGGTCCGCACCACTTGGCGTTGAAGTCAATTACGCATGGTAGTGTGCCGTTGTACTTCCAAGCTTCGGGGTTGGTCTCGTAGTTCCATACTTTCTCGAGAAATTGTTGCTTATTGAGTTCTATAACTTCTTGAGCATTGATGTTGAAAGTTACTAATGAGATAAAGAGTAAGAGAGTTGTTGTAATGATAGTTTTGATTGTTTTCATGGTAATGCTATTAAATGAATCTTAGTACTACAAATATAGAATAAAAAGTAGAAAGAGAGCCGGGAATAAAGTGAAAAGATGTTGCTTGCAGGTAAAAAGCAACTATTCCTCCATAATAATTCCTCCACCCAGTACCACATCATTGCGATAGAAGGCGGCCGCTTGCCCGGCAGCTATGGCAGTAAGGGGCTCGTGAAGAAGAACATGCAGGGTGTTGTCGGGTAGTAGGGTGACGGTGCAACGATTCTCCTGCTTGCGATAGCGAATTTTTACCGTCACATCGTCTCTGTCGAGCAGTAGCGAGGGGTTGGCGATGTTCCAGTTTTTCAAGCGCATCTCGGTACGCTCCAACGATTGGTAATCACCGAGTACTACAATATTCTCGGACGGAATAATTTTTTTTACAAAGACCGCGCGATTGAGGTCGATGCCCAAACCTCTCCTTTGACCGATGGTGTAGAAGGGGTATCCCTCGTGCCAAGCGATAAAATTGCCCTTTTCGTCAACGAATTGACCCTTGCGAATGGTGTCGGCCGAAACATTATTGCGAAGAAATGTGCGGTAATCCATCGGGCAAAAGCACACTCCGAGGCTGTCTTTCTTATGAGCAGCTTTGTGAAAACCACGTTCTTCGGCAATCTCGCGTATGCGTTGCTTGGTGATATTGCCCAATGGTAGAAGCATTCGCTCAAGAATGTCTTGGGGTAGTCCCCATAAGAAGAATGACTGATTCTTATCGGTGTCGGCTCCGTTGGTGATATGCCAGTAGCCATCGATGTTTCGTTTCTGGACATAATGCCCTGTAGCCAAATGATATATGCCCATGTCATCGGCCAGTTGACGGAGTAGAGGCCACTTCAAGTAGTTGTTGCAAAGGGTGCAAGGAAACGGAGTGTGTCCGCTCATGTATTCGCGGATAAAATAGTCGATGATGGTCGACTGAAAAAGTTCTCTTTGGTCGGATACGATGTGCCTGATGCCCAAGCTTAGGCATAAATCGCGTGCATCGTCCAGATATTCGGTGCATCCGTCTTTCTCGAAAAAACGAAAGGTGACACCGGTTACTTCATATCCGGCATCCTGTAGAAGTAGGGCGGCGACCGAGCTGTCGGTTCCGCCACTCATTCCCAATAAAACTCGTCTATTCGGTTTCATGAGTGCAAAGATAGTTACAAATATGAAACTTATGAAAACTAATAATAATAAAGGTGGCGTATGAGAGACCTATATGTCTCTTCATACGCCACTGAATAGCTTTCTATAGTGTGTTCTTAGATAATACCCAAGCCCTTGACAAAGATGTAAAGGATGATGACCGGTGCTACGTAGCGCACGAGGATGAATAGAATGGGCAAAATCTTAACGGGTAACTTGCCGTAGTTGTTGATTTCGTTCTTGAAGAAATCGGGCTTCATGAACCAACCTACAAATATACAGGTAAAGAAACCACCCAAGGGCAAGAGAATGTTGGCTGAACCGAAGTCGTAGATGTCGAACGTTGAGGTGAATGTGCGACCAAAGAGTTCGATGTTGAAGCCTACGAGGAGTGTTACCAAGCTGAGTACAATGGTAATACCAGTAGTGATGTAAGTGGCTACCTTGCGTGATAATTTGTGCTCTTCGCTAAGATAGGCAGTGAGTACTTCGTGGAACGAAATGGTAGAGGTGAGCGCTGCAAGTGCGATGAGTACAAAGAAGATAGCCGACCATACAGGAGCCAAAGGCATACCTTTGAAAATCTCGGGCAGGGTGATGAAGATGAGGCTGGGACCTTCGGTAGGTTGCAATCCGGCGCTGAATACAGCGGGGAAGATAACCAAACCTGCCAAGGTAGCTACAAAGAGTGTGAGTAGCGATACACTCAACGAAGTGCCAATGAGGTTGGTCTTCTCATTGAAGTAAGAGGCGTAAGTAATCATACAACCCATACCCACTGATAGTGAGAAGAAAGCTTGTCCGGCCGCTTGGAAGAGCGTGTCACTAGAAAATGCCTCCTTGAAGTCGGGGGTGAGGAAGAAACGATAACCCTCGGCAGCACCGGGCATGAAAGCTACACGGATAGCCATGAAGATGAGGATGACGAAGAGGATGGGCATCATCACGTTAGATGCCTTTTCGATACCTTTCTCTACACCGCGTGCAATGATGAAGTGTGTGAGAAGGATGAAGACGATGGTGTAGACAATGGGCCAATGAGAAGCCTGGAATGTAGCGTATTGCTCGGCAAAGGGGATGCCACTGCTGTAGAGTGATCCGTTGATAGAGTTGACAAGATAGTCGAGTGACCAACCGGCAATGACATAATAGTATCCTGAGATAAACAAGGCACAAAGGATGCCATTGAAGCCGAGTATTTGCCAAGGCTTAGAGAGTTCGCGGAAGCCACCAACGGCATTTTTGTGAGTTTTGCGACCGATAGCAAATTCGCATAACATGACGGGAATGGCGATGATGAGAACGCATAGGAGATAAACAAGAAGGAACGCCGCACCGCCATTTTCGCCGGCGAGGTAGGGGAAACGCCAAATACTGCCCAGTCCGATAGCACTACCGGCAGCAACAAGTATGGCGCTGAGTTTGCCTCCAAACGAGGCACGATTTTCGGTACTCATAGGTGTTTGGTTTTGTTTGGTTGTAAAACTAAAAGAAGCCGAGCATGGAAGTGCTCAGCTCCTTTTATAATATGTTCAATTAGGGTTTGAGGTTTTTCAATTTCTTGTCGGCGTCGGTAGCGGGACGGATGCTGATGGCGAAACCACCACCGCGAGCCATCTTAACCTTGATGCTTGACTTGCTTGTAACGATACCTGTTGTAATCTTGTAAGAGTCGGGGTTTGTAGCATAGTCGGCATCTTTACCATCGGCATAGAGTGTTGCAACGTATCGAGTATCTTTGTCAAGGAAGTCGAAGTCAACTTCCAATGTGCGTTGTTCCTCGTTGGTAACAGCACCTACATACCAGTTTTCGGCACCTTTCTCTTTGCGAGCAGCGAGGATATATTGACCCGGCTCGGCAGCGAGGTAGCGCGACTCGTCCCAGTCAACTGCTACGTCTTTGATGAATTGGAAGGCATCCATATACATCTCGTAGTGTTCGGGGAGGTCGGCAGCCATTTGCAAGGGTGAGTACAAGGTAACGTAGAGAGCCAATTGGTTACAAATAGTACTGTTGCAGTATGAGGGGTTTTCGGGGTTAATCTTTGAGATATCCATTACAAACACACCGGGAGTGTAGTCCATGGGACCACCTTGCAAGCGGGTGAAGGGGAGGATAGTAACGTGGTGGGGATGTGTGCCACCGAAGGCTTGGTACTCGGTACCGCGAGCCGACTCGTTACCAATCAAGTTGGGGTATGTACGGCAAAGACCAGTGGGGCGTACAGCTTCGTGAGCATTTACCATTACCTTGTGCTTGGCAGCCTCGGTGATAGCGTAGAGGTAGTGGTTGTTGCACCATTGACCGTAGTGGTATTCGCCACGGGGGAGCATGTCGCCTACATAACCACTCTTGATAGAGTTGTAGCCATATTTTTCCATCAACTCAAATGCAGCATCCATGTGGCGCTCGTAGTTGCGAGTAGAGCCTGATGTCTCGTGGTGCATCATGAGGCGCACGCCTTTGCTGTGAGCATAGTCGTTGAGCATTTGAATGTCGAAGTCGGGGTAGGGGGTAACGAAATCAAATACATAGTCTTTGGTCTTACCGGCCCAGTCTTCCCAACCGATGTTCCAACCCTCGACAAGCACTTGGTCAAATCCGTGTTCGGCAGCAAAGTCGATGTAGCGCATTACATTCTCGTTGTTGGCACCGTGGCGACCGTTGGGAGTAGCAGTAGCGTAGTCAATTTTGTCGATTTGAACTTGGGGGAGGTCGGTGTAAGCCCAAGAGCTCTTGCCGGTAATCATTTCCCACCATACACCTACATACTTAACGGGCTTGATCCAAGAGGTATCCTCGATTTTGCAAGGCTCGTTGAGGTTGAGAATGAGGTTTGATGCAAGAATGTCGCAAGCGTTGTCGCTCACCATGACAGTACGCCAAGGCGACTTGCAAGGGGCTTGCATGTAACCTTTGTGACCGCGAGCATCGGGTGTGAGCCAAGAGCGGAAAACAAGGCGTTTCTCGTCGAGATCGAGGTGCATACAAGCATAGTCTACCAATGCAGCCTCGTGGATATTGAGGTAGATACCTTCGTCGGTTTTGAGTTGGAGAGAGGTTTGTACACCAGTCTTAGAGAAGGCAGTTTGTGATGAGTTGCCTGTATAAGCCTTGTCAAAGAGGTCGTTAATTTGAGTAAGGCGCGAGATAGTGTAGTCGTACTCTTGTGTGTCGTAGTCACCGGGAATCCAATATGCAGTGTGGTTGCCGGTCATGGCAAACTCGGTGTACTCTTCCTTGATAGTGAAGTATGTGAGGTTGTCTTGCTCGGGGAATTCGTAGCGGAAACCCACACCATCGTCGTATACGCGGAAGCGAATGGTGAGCAAGCGATGAGCCTCGTTGTCGGCTTTTCCGGGGATGGTTTGTTGGAGTTTAACCTCCATTTCGTTATAGTTATTGCGAATGGTGCTTGTTTCGCCCCAAACAGGAGTCCAAGTCTCATCGAAAGAAGAACGATTGACGCTGATAACGTCGAAATTGTCGATGAGCGAATAGTCGCTGATGAGTTCAAGACCCAATCGGCTGGGATTGATAATGGGTTGTCCTTTGTACTCTACATTGTAATAGGGAATACCGTCGACAACATCGAACTCCACAGCAACATTGCCATTGGGCGATGCTTGCTTTTCCTTAGCTTGTACCATGCCAGCACAGCATGCGAGAGCCAAGAGTAAGATTGCAGTTTTTTTCATTGCAGGGTTGTTTTTAAGATATTATTGTTTTTTGAATTGTCATGGATGATCTTACTGAGCGATTTTAGCTAAGTAGATTAGTACGGGGAAGTGGTCGCTGTAACCATTGAGGTATCGACCCGATGCGTGTGTGCGCTTGGGATAACCCTTATACTTGCCACTCACTTGTTTCAAGAAGTCTTTGTTGAAAATTTCAGACTTGAAGTATTTGAGTGTAGAGCGGTCGTTGCCCACGAGATTGGCCGATACGATAATTTGGTCGAAGAGATTCCATCGGCCTTGGTATCCGAGTGTACCGTAGCCTTTCTCATGTAGGCGCCACATGGTGTTAAAATATCCACCTGCTACAACATCCTCGGGATCCTTGACAGCGCCGAGTACAGTGGCACAGCTCTTGTTGTCGGGGTCGTCGTTGAGGTCGCCCATGATTATAACCTTAGAGTTGGGGTCGGCAGCGATAACCGAGTCGGCCAAATGGCGCGAGAGGGCGGCAGCCGCTTCGCGACGGCAACGTGACTGTTCCTCACCACCGAGACGCGAAGGCCAGTGGTTGACAATGATGTGAACGCGCTCACCTGCCAATCGACCACTGACAAGGAGTTGGTCGCGAGTGAGGGTGTTGGGAGAGCATTCGATATGAAGGCGTACGCTGATGGCAGTGTCGACCTCAAATTGATCGCGATCATATAGCATACCCACATCAACGCCACGACGGTCGGGGCTATCGAAGTGTACGATGTCGTAGTTGCGAGAGGCCAATTCGTTGGTCTTGATAAGGTCTTCGAGTACTTGACGATTTTCAATCTCGCTCACACCGATAACAGCCGGTCCGTTGGGGCAGAACTTGTCGGTACCGAGTTTGCTAATGGCATATGCCATGTTCTTGAGCTTGTTGGTGTACTTGAGCGAACCCCAACGATAGTTGCCATCGGGCAAGAACTCCTCGTCGTTGGTGTTGGGGTCATTGATTGTATCGAATAGATTTTCAAGGTTGTAAAAGGCAACTGAGTATACTGCAACCTTGTTTTGTTGAGCGAAGGCGGTTGCAGAAAGTAAGATGCTCATAATGAGCAATGTTGTTATTCGTTTCATAATTTGCTGAAATAAATAGTCTATTTGGGGTGTAAATATACATTTTTATTATGATATAAATCTACTTTATGGTGTTAAAAATGTTGCTTGCAGTGTGCGTTGTGGTATATAGAAATTTCAAGAAAATGTAATTGGATAAGTAAAAAATTTTTCTTTAATTTGCATTCATGTTTATGTGCCATATTATGCCCTAAAGAGAAAATAATATGGTATATAAGAGAGAAAATAAAGAAAATAAATATATCGAAACACCTAAAAATTAAAGAATTCCTTATGAAGAGAAATTTCTTGACAGCAGGACTTGTGACTGTTGTGCTTGCATTGCCCATGCAGGCCGGCATTGTCAGAGGTACTGTAATCGATGGCGCAACAAACCAGCCCGTAGCGGGTGTTGTGGTATCGACAAGCGGTGGTAGTATTGTAGCTACAACGGCTGCCGATGGCACTTATGTGCTACAAGGCGTAGAAGAGGGCAACGGCGTGATAGCCATATATGGTGAAGACTACGCAATGCAATCGGTTGATGTAACCGTAACTCAAACCCCTCTTACATTGAATGTTGAGGTAGAACCCGCAGCGAGTGATCGTACTATAGTAGTTGAAGAAACGCAAGCGGCTCGCGAAGAGAATACCTTGCTCTTTGATGAGTCGATGCTCGAGGATGAGGGTGCAACATCGAGCCAATCGGTGGCCTACTTGGCAGGCTCGTCGGATGATGTATTCTTGAGTGCATCGAGCTATGTGTTCAGCCCCATGCGATTCTCGATACGTGGATATGATCAACGTGACCAAGTGACCTATATCAATGGTATAGATTTTACAGACACTGAACGTGGACGTTTCAACTATTCGAGCTTGGGCGGATTGAATAATGCTACACGCAACAAAGATGTGGTACATGGCTTGGAAGCTCCCGGCTTTGGTTATGGCTCGCTCACAGGTGCAACCAATATCAATACGTTGGCTGCAGACTATGCTGCAGGTTCGCAAGTAGGCTTGGCCTATACCAATCGTGCCTACAACTTGCGTGCACAAGCTACCTACGCAACCGGTTTGATGAACAATGGTTGGGCATTTACCGGTTCGGTAGTGTATCGTTGGGCCGAAAAGGGTCGTGCCGAAGGTACATCATACAGTTCGTTGGGTTATTTCTTTGCAGCTCAAAAGATATGGGAGAACCATAGCCTCGCCTTGACAGCGTGGAACTCGCACACCGAGCGTGGTCAATCGAGCGCTTCGACTCAAGAGGTGTATGACTATCGTGGTATATACTATAACTCGTATTGGGGTTATCAAGATGGTAAGGTGCGCAATTCGCGTATTGTGAAGAGTATGGACCCCACCGTGTTGTTGAACTATATATGGGATATAGACAACGAGAGTAACTTGAAGATAGGCGCAGCATATCACTATAATATGTATAGCAATAGTGCGTTGTCGTTCTACAATGCTCCCGATCCTCGTCCCGACTACTATCGCAACTTGCCCAGCTTCCAATATACCAATTTGGGTGTAAATGGCCCTACAGACACAGAGGACCCCAACTATGGATATGTAAATACACAAGTGTATGATTATCTTGATGAGCAATGGCGCAACAACAATACCGACTATACCCAGATAAACTGGGATGCGTTGTATCGTGCCAACTACTTGAATAATGTGGCAAGCCCCAATGCCAGCGCACACTACATGGTGGAGCGCCGTCACAACGACTTGATGGAGGCTGCCATGAATGCATTGTATACCAATCAACTTACCGACCAATTGAAATTGACAGCCGGTATCAATGCCAAGTATGGCTTGGGTATGCACTACAAGACTGTAGACGACTTGTTGGGTGGTAATCAATGGATTGATATCGACCAATTTGCCGAGCGCGACTTTGCCAACAATGCTATAATTATACAAAACGACCTCGACAACCCCAACCGAGTGGTGAAGGTAGGCGATGTGTTTGGTTATAACTACAATATGCACGTTGTGAAGGGTTCGGCTTTTGTCGACAACTTCTGGAATACACGCTTGTTTGACATCTACTATGCCGTAGCGTTGAACTATACACAATTCCAACGCGAGGGTTTGATGCGCAATGGTCGTGCCCAGGTGATAGGTGCTAAATCAAAGGGTTATGGCTTCTGTGCTATGTTCCTTGACCCCAGCATCAAAGCAGGTTTGACCTGGAAAGCCGATGCACACAACCGTGTGTTTGCCAACGTGTTGGCCGAAAGCCGCGCACCGCTGCCTTCGTATAGCTATGTAGCACCTCGTGTAAAGGATACACTCATCCCCGGCTTGCAATCGGAGAAGGTGTTGTCGTATGACGTGAACTGGGTGTTTAACTACCCCGGTGTGAAGGGTCGTGTGACATTGTTCCAAACACACATGATAGATGGAACCGAGAGCACAGGCTTCTATAACGATGAGTTCCGCACTTACGTAAACCATACACTTACCGGCGTAGACCGCATCTTCCGCGGTATCGAGTTGGGTATTGATGTAGAGTTGGGTGCCGGATTCTCAATCGAAGCCGCTGCTAATATAGGTGACTATCGTTATACCAGCGACTGTATGGGAGTGATGAGCGCCGAGAATGGATGTAACCTCTTTACCGGCGAGTTGCCTACCGACCTCTCGGAGACAACCGATATCGTAGAGAAGGTGTATACCAAGGGCTTGATGGTATCGAATGGTCCTCAAATCGCATCGAGCATTACTCTCGACTACTTCCACTCGTCGATGTGGTTTGCCGACATTACCTTGTCGTACTATGACAAGAACTATCTCGACTTCTCGCCCGCGCGTCGTACCCACATGAACATGGTGGGTGGCGAGTATCCCGACAAGTTGGGTAATAAGATTAAATATGATGGCTATACCAGTGAGACTTATCGTATATTGGGTAAGCAAGAGCGCTTGAAAGGCGGCTTCTTGTTGGATGCCTCGGTAGGTAAGGTATTGTACTTCAACAATCGTGCCCAATCGTTGAATATCAACTTGAGCTTGAATAACTTATTGAATAATACCAGCATGGTGACAGGTGGCTATCAACAATCGCGATTGAGCCGCGACACCAAGGCAGCCGGTCGTCCTATTCAAGCCGTTGACAAATTCCCCAACCGCTACTACTATGCATGGGGCTTCAATATGTTCTTGAACGTAGCATATAAGTTCTAATAGAGTGATACATATAAAACCATAAGAGATATGATACAGAAAAAATATATATGGGCAGCGGTTGCCTTACTTGCTATTGGAATGAGCAGTTGTGCCAAGTATGATCCCGTACCCGAGGATAAAGGTATATTGACTGAGGCAGAGGCCGATGCCTTGACACCGACAATGTCGATAGCAGACTTCAAGTCGACCTTCGATGTTAAAGACTCGCTCTTTACCATTAACTATGTCGATACCGAGAGTAACCTATATGTGCGCGGTAGAGTAATTACCAGCGATGAGAGTGGTAACATCTACAAGTATCTGATTATTCAAGATACCGAAAGCGGCGATGCGTTGAAAGTGAGTGTCGATGCCGGTAGTTTGTCGGGTGCAATACCCATGGGACAAGAGATTGTTATCAACTGCAAAGGTCTTGTAGTGGGTCGTTATGCCGACATGGCGCAGTTGGGTGTAGAAACTTATAACACCTCTAAGGGCCGTATAGAGCCGGGTCGTATTCCCTTTACCGAGTTTATGGCTCGTGTGCAGTTTGTCGGCAAGCCCGATGTGAGCAAGATCTTGTGCGATACGATGACTATAGCCGAGCTAAACTCACGTATCGATGATGAAACACTCTATGGCCGACTTGTGTATATCGAGAATGTACACTTTACCGGCTATGGTGATGATGGCGAGCGATTGAAAGAAGCTGACAAGATATTTGCCCCCTCGACATATAGTCCCACATTGCAATACAACATCGGTTATCCTCAATCGCGTCAGATAGCCGATAGTAATGGCAATATAGCCTACTTGTCGACCAGCGAGTATGCTCGCTTTGCCGACTATAAGTTGCCCGCCAGCAGTGTGTGGGGTAACATTGTAGCGATAGCTGCTTACTACCAAGACAAGGCCGATAGAGATGGCGAGTTGCAATTGACTATTCGCTCGCTCGAAGACCTTGAGGGCTTCTTTACTGCCAATGAGTAACAACAAGTATAAGTAATAACCAATTAAATAAAAACAACAATGAAGAAATTAGGATTATTCATGATGTTTGCAGCAGCCATGTTGTTGGGTGCATGCAACAATTTGGGTGACGACTGGGACGACAAGTTCGACGATGACGATGACAACACCGGTGGTAATACCGGCACAGAGCAAGTAGACCCTGCCGGCGATGGTACAGAAGCCAACCCCTATAATGTGGCTAAAGCCCTCACCGTGCAAGATGGCTCGATGGCATGGGTAAAGGGTTATATCGTAGGTCAAATAGCCGGCGATATTAACGTAGCAGACGATGTACAATTCAGTGCACCCTTCAAAGGTGCAACTTACGATGATGGTACAGTGGCAACTGCCGGTACAAACATTCTTGTTGCAGCCGATGCTAACGAAACAGCTATCTTGAAGTGTCTTGTGGTACAATTGCCTAAGGGCGATGTGCGCACTGCACTTGAGCTTGTAAACAACCCCGACAACGATGGTAAGCCCGTAGAGTTGTATGGTAAGTTGACCAAATACTTTGGTGTAGCCGGTTTGAAAGAGACCGCAGCCGCTAAGTTTGATGGTACAACAATCGGTCAAGTACCCGAAGGTCCCACAACACCTCCTGCTAATGCAGAGGGTGATGGCTCGGAGAACAACCCCTACAATGTAGCAGCAGCCATGGCTAACCAAAATGGTGCAGTAGCATGGGTGAAAGGTTTTATCGTAGGTCATGTAGCAGGCTCAAGCATCAACGAAGAGTCGCAATTTGACGCTCCCTTTACCGGTTCGGTTTATGACGATGGTACAGTAGCCACACAAGGTACAAACATCCTCATCGCAGCCAGTGCAACAGAGAGCAATCCCTCGGCATGCTTTGTAGTACAATTGCCCAAGGGTGATGTGCGCACCGCACTCGACTTGTTGGCACATCCCGAGATTGATGGCAAAGAGGTAGCCGTGTATGGTAAGTTGACCAAATACTTCGGTGTAGCCGGTATGAAAGAGACCTCGGCTTACAAGCTCGATGGCGAAGGTGGAGGTAATAACAACCCCGACACACCCGTAAATCCTGAAGTTGGTGAGGGTAACGGTACAAAAGATGCCCCCTATAACGTAGCAGCCGTAATCAGCTTGAACAATAGCGGTGCAAAGGCATGGGTGAAGGCTTATATCGTAGGTCAAATAAACGGTAAGAGCATCAGCAACGCAGAGTGGGATGCACCCTTCGGTATTGCCGATGGTTCGACACAAGGTACTAACATTGTTATTGCCGATAACGTAGACGATAAGGATAATATCGTGCCCGTTCAACTCCCCTCAGGAGCTATTCGCAATGCGTTGAGCTTGCCCGATCACCCCGAGTTGGATGGTAAAGAGGTATTGCTCTATGGCGAGTTGATTAAATACTTCGGTACATGTGGTATCAAGAACACAACATGTGCCATTATCGATGGTACAGTGTATGGCGTAGAGCCTTCGGATGAGCCTGTAGATAACAGCGATGCTATCCTTTCTATTTCGTTCACAGCAGGCTTGGGCGACTTTACAGCATATAGCGTAAGTGGCGACCAAGTGTGGATGTCGGATAAGACTTACGGTGCTAAGATGTCGGGTTATGCCAACAGCGCCAGCCATGCCAATGAGGACTGGCTTATCTCGCCCGCACTCGACCTTGCCGGTAAGAGTGGCGTGACTATCAGCTATGAGCATGCTATCAATAAGGGTGACTTGAACAACCTCAAGACTAACCACACCATGTGGATGAGCGACAACTACAACGGTGGCGACCCCGCAACTGCTACTTGGACACAAGTGGAGATTGTAGCTTATCCTGATGGTGCAAGCTGGACTTATGTGCCCTCGGGTGCGATAGAAATTCCCGCGGAATACTTGAAGTCGAACGTACGCTTTGCATTTAAATACCTCTGCAGTGACAAAGAGTCGGCAACATGGGAGGTAAGAAATCTTGTTGTAAAGTAATAGACGATAAGATATAAAGTGAGTGCGTCATCCTTGCGAGGGTGGCGCATTTTTTATTTGTTAAATATTGGGGTGTGTTATTGTTAAAATTTTTCAAATTTGTGGTGCTGATTAAACGCAATTGATATTATGCAGTCATATAGACAAACGCACAAACAAGCGGAAATAAATTAAGTATAACAAATAAAAAAACGAAAGAGTATGAAAAAAGTATTAGCAATGTTGGTGGCAGTGTGTGCCATGTCGATGAGTACAGTAGTGTATGCACAAGAGCAATGCCCCGATGCAAAACGAATGGATAAAAAAGAGCTGAAAGAGCGTCATGTGATGAAGATGAAAAAAGAGCTGAACTTGAGTGATGAGCAAATGGCTCAGATGAAAGCAGCTAATGAGGAGTTTGATGCAGCTGTAAAGGCCAATCGCGAAAACATGAAGAGTGCCAAAGAAAAGCACGATGCAGCTATTGAAAAAGTGCTTACTCCCGATCAAAAAGTGAAATTTGATGAGATGAAGAAACATCGTCACGGTAAGAAGGAGTTCCGTCACCAAGCACGTCCCATTTCGCGTCACGGAGCATGCAAGGAGATGAAGTGCGACGGCAAGCCTATGAAGGATTGCAAAAAAGAGTGCACCGAGATGAAAAACTGCGATAAAAAGCAAGATTGCCCCAAGATGAAAGGCGAGTGCCAAAAGGGTAAAACATGCGACAAGGCTCAAAAATGTGATAAGGCTCAAAAGTGCGACAAATCACAAAAATGTGACAAAGCACAAGCTTGCAACAAGGCAGAAAAATGTGACAAAGCAGAGAAGTGCGACAAATCACAAAAATGCGATAAAAAGAAAGAGTGTACTAAGAAGTAATATTGGTTGAAAAATGCAGTAAGCGAGAAACACAGAGGTGAGTGTTTCTCGCTTTTTTGTGTGGTTATATAGGCGTGTTGGCGCGATGTGTCGGGCTTACAACTCGCCAATGACATTTTTATCGCCGGCGATGGCGATGTACAGCTTGTCGGGGTGTAGATAAGTACGAGCCACGCGCATGAGGTCGTTGGCTGTAGCTGTGCGTATAATTTCGTCTTCGATATTGAAATAGTCGAGTGGTGTACCCGAAATGATAGACGAAACAAAATAGTCACTCATAGAGAAAGGACTATCCAGCGCACGAGCACGGCGACCTTGTAGGTAGTTGCGTGCGGTCTCGAGTTCGTCGAGAGGAATAGGAGTGTTGCATAGCTGCAGCATCTCGTTACGCACCTCGTCGATGAGAGGTCGAGTGTATTCGGTTCCTGTCTCGGTAACAATAGTAAAGTATGCACCATCGCGCATAGATACAATGTGCGATGATATGCCGTAGGTATATCCTTTCTCTTCACGTATGTTGGTCATGAGGCGACTACCGAAGTATCCACCCAACACAAGGTTGAGCATGGTGAGTAGGGGGTAGTCGGGGTGTTCAGAGCCTATAACGGGCATTCCCATGCGTAAGCCCGACTGTAGTGCATCCGGTCGGTGAATGATGGAAGTATGCTCGGTCTCGGGCGTAATAGGAGCTATTACAACCGGAGAGGTATTACGGGGTGACAGTGTGTCAAAGTGACGATGAACAAGTTGCAATACCTCGTCGGTTATGCGTCCCGAAAGGATAATATGTATGCCTGTGTTTTGGTAATAGTCGTGGTGGTATTGGCAAATCTCTTGTAGTGTAATAGCCTCCAAATCTTGTGTAGAGGTGGTGCGAGCGTATGGGTGAGATGTGCCAAATATTAGGTTGTTAAAAGTCTCGGCGGCAAGAAAACTAACCTTTTGTCGATTGATTTCCAGTTGCTGTATGCGTTGTTGTTTGAGAACCTCGAAGGGCTTAATAGGCATAGATGGCTCGGTAATCATTTGACTGATGATGGGTAGTATCTTGTCGAGGTTGCGATTGAGCGAAAAAAGCGAAATGGCACTGTAGTGTTGTGTTGTACCTGTTTGCATCCAAGCGCCGTAGTAATCGAGGTGCTCGGCAATGGCCTCGGCATCCATGCCCGGTATGCCCTTGCGAAGCATTGGGCCAGTCATATCGGCAATGGCCGGTATGCGTCCGGCATATCTACCACCATCGAAGAGAATATCGAAGCGGCACACCTCTTGATCGCCTTTGTCTACAATGTATAGTTCAATACCATTGTTGAGGCGCATGATAGAGGGTTGCGGCATGGTGAGGGCGCCAAAGGGCGTAACGGGAGGTTGCTGTGTGCGATCGAGTGTCATATAATGGTGTAGCTTTACAATCTTATTGAATGTTGGGGGTTACGTATAGTTGGTTGTTCTCGTGTCGATGAATGTGTACGGGGGTGTTGGCCTCGATGTAGTGTCCGTGAAGCGAAACCGCATTGTAGATTTCGTCATTAACCTTGACCTTGCCCGAGGGAGCCATGCGAGTGATAGCTATACCATCAAGTCCTACGAGTGATTGTGCCGAGGTGTCGACACCAACATATCCTTCGCTGTTCTTTTCCTCGGTGTGGAGGGCAAAGCGGTAGAGCACACCCTTAGCACCTATGCGGTGCGAAAGGAGTATGAGTAGGAGCACAGCGATAACAAGTCCTGCCAGTACGGTAAGAATGCTACGCGAAATGTCCATGCCCGATACGAATGTAAAGTCGAAAACAATGTTGTTGATGGCTGCCAGGATGAGTGCTCCTAAGATGATTATTGCGCCCATGATGCCGGCAACACCAAAACCGGGTATGACGAAAAGTTCGATGATGAGAAGTATGATACCAACAACAAAAGCCAGTAGCTCCCAACTTTCGGCAGTGCCGCTAATAAAGAGGGGTAAGAAGTAGAAGATAGCTGCAATGACGGCTATAGCAGAGGGGAGACCAAAGCCCGGAGTCTTTAATTCGAAGAAAATGCCACCGATGATGAGTGTAACCATGAGCGCCTGTAGTGCAGGATTGGTGAGGAATCCGGCAATCTTGTCGTACAACGAGGGTGTGTATTGCGAAATGGTATATTGCTCGATAGCGAGGTGGTCGGTAATCATCTGCTCGACACTCTCCACCACGCCTTCGCAGTAGCCATTGTCGAGCGCCTCGTTGGCAGTAAAGGTAAGAATCTGTCCCGAGTCGGATAGGTGAGGAATCACCACGCGCTCGTCGACCATAGCCTCGGCAATAATGGGGTTGCGGCGCCAAGCAATGATGGTGTCGCCTTGTTGTGTTATAGTAGTGTCAGATCCTTGAGCCTGAGCCGTGGCACGCATGGTAGCACGCATGTACGACTGATATTTATCCGGCATGGCTTGGCCGGTTTCGTTGACAACGGTAGCAGCACCCATTCGCGCACCACTCTGCATGTATATACTGTCGCAAGCCAAGGCAATGAGTGCACCTGCCGAAGCGGCATTGTTCTCGATATAGGCATATAC
>CAJGDT010000009.1 GCA_904502265.1 uncultured Barnesiella sp.
ACATTCCAATTCAACAATAACAACTACTTCTTGATGTCGTGCCCCACCGACATGCAACCCTGATAGCCTGACATAAGTAAAGGATATACTATAATCCCCTGCACGTAGCGTTTTTTTGCATATCGTGCAGGGGATTTATTATTAGTAGAAGTTCGTTTAACTTACTTCAATTCCTGGCGTAGGAAGTGAGTTGTAAAGGTCTCTTGTTGGCATATCTCCTCGGGGGTGCCACAAGCGAGTACCCTACCTCCTTCGCGACCTCCTTCGGGGCCCATGTCGATGATGTAGTCGGCACTCTTTATTACGTCTAAGTTGTGCTCTATCACAACAACTGTATTACCCTTGTCGGTGAGTCGATTGAGTACACCGAGGAGCACACGGATGTCCTCGAAGTGGAGTCCTGTGGTAGGTTCGTCTAGTATATAGAGTGTCTTGCCGGTGTCGCGCTTGGCAAGTTCGGTGGCAAGTTTTACGCGCTGGCTCTCACCGCCCGAGAGGGTTGTCGAGGGTTGTCCGAGTTTGATATATCCCAGTCCTACGTCTTGCAATACTTTTATCTTGTTGAGTACAGTAGGGATATTCTCAAAGAACTCCACGGCCTGATTGATTGTCATATCCAGCACGTCGGCAATAGACTTGCCTTTGAAGCGTACCTCAAGTGTCTCGCGGTTGTAGCGCTTACCATGACACACCTCGCAGGGCACGTACACATCGGGAAGGAAGTTCATACCTATGGTCTTATATCCGTTACCACTGCAAGCCTCGCAACGACCACCCGACACGTTGAATGAGAAACGACCGGGCTTATAGCCGCGAATTTTTGCTTCTGGTGACTCGACAAACAGGTTGCGAATATCGGCAAATACACCTGTATAGGTGGCTGGATTGGAGCGAGGAGTACGACCGAGGGGTGACTGGTCGACGGTAACGACCTTATCGATATGCTCCAGACCATCAATGCGCTCGTAAGGTAGCGGATCTTGCAACGAGCGATAGAATCGTTGGTTGAGAATGGGCTGCAGTGTGCCATTGATAAGAGTCGACTTGCCACTACCCGATACGCCTGTAACGCATATAAAGCAACCCAATGGGAGCGAAATGGTTACACCCTTGAGGTTGTTGCCTGTAGCACCATGCAGCGTAAGGTACTTACCGTTACCCTCGCGTCGCTTTGTGGGAACTTCTATCTTGACAGGGCTTTCAGGGCGTAAATATTCGGCTGTGAGGGTGTGGCTCTGCAGCATCTCGGCCGGTGTGCCGGCAAATACGATATTACCGCCCAATCGGCCTGCTTTAGGGCCCAGGTCGAGCAGATAATCGGCCTCGAGCATCATATCCTTATCGTGCTCTACAACGATAACCGTATTACCTATATCGCGTAGCTCCTTGAGCGACTTGATAAGGCGCATGTTGTCGCGTTGATGTAGTCCTATACTCGGCTCGTCGAGTATATAGAGTACATTGACCAGTTGTGAGCCTATCTGTGTGGCCAGGCGTATGCGTTGGCTCTCTCCGCCCGAGAGAGTAGCCGATGCACGATTAAGGCAGAGGTAGTCGAGCCCCACGGCTACCAAAAAGTGAAGTCGACTGCGTATCTCTTTGAGAATTTCGGTTGCGATAAGCCGTTGCTGTGGATTGAGTTGTTCCTCCACCCCGTCCACCCATTGCGCCAGGTCGGCAATATCCATTGAGGCCAAGTCGGCAATGTTCTTGCCGGCGATGCGGTAATGTAGGGCTTCGGTATTAAGACGTTGACCATGACACTCGGGGCATGTAACCACCGATACAAACTGTCCGGCCCATTTTTGAGCCGATGCTGATGCTTCGCTCTGTTGTTGCATCTCGATATACTTAATCAATCCGTCGAAGGTGAGGAAGTAGTCGGAGTATCCTTCGGGGTCGTCCTTGAGTACCAATCGCTCGTCGCTACCATTAAGTATCTCGTCAAGAGCCTCTTCGGGGAGTTCGCTCAATGGCGTTTTGAGTGTTGCCCCATATCGTTCGCATATGGCTTCGATTTGTCCGAATATGAGTGAACGTTTGTATTTGCCCAAAGCCTCTATACCTCCGTTGTAAATCGATTTGCTCATGTCGGGCATGAGTTTGTCTCGGTCTATGACATTGATGTATCCCAGTCCTTTGCAGCGAGGGCAAGCACCCAGTGGCGAATTGAACGAGAAGTTGTGTGGTGCAGGTTCGCTATAAGAAAGTCCGGTTGCCGGATCCATCAGTGTACGGCTGTAATGTCGTATCTCATCGGTATTGGCATCGAGTACCATGATGAGACCTTCACCCTGTTTCATGGCTGTACGCACGCTGTTTTTTACGCGTTCACGGTCTTTGTTTGACACGATGAGTTTGTCTACAACAAGTTCTACGCTGTGATTCTTGTAGCGATCGAGTTTCATGCCTTGCAGTATCTCGCATATTTCGCCATCGACACGCACCGACAAGAATCCTTTGCGTCGCATTTGCTCAAACAACTCTTTGTAGTGACCTTTGCGGTTGCGCACAAGTGGTGATAGGATGTATGTTTTGCGACCTTCGTATTTCGAGATAATCAGTTCGAGTATTTGTTCCTCGGTGTATTTTATCATCTTCTCGCCCGAGAGGTATGAGTAAGCTTCGCCGGCTCGTGCAAAGAGCAGACGCAAGAAGTCGAATATCTCGGTGGTTGTTCCTACAGTCGATCGAGGGTTGCGGTTGGTTGTCTTTTGTTCGATAGAAATAACAGGGCTCAGACCGGTAATTTTATCGACATCGGGACGCTCCAGATTGCCCAGCATATTACGGGCATAAGCCGAGAAGGTTTCGATATAGCGGCGTTGTCCCTCGGCAAAAATTGTGTCAAATGCCAACGACGACTTGCCACTGCCACTCATACCCGTAATAACCGTAAGTGAACGACGGGGTATAGTTACATCGATGTTCTTGAGGTTGTGTACACGTGCACCATACACCTCTATCTTTTCTTCTTCTATTGCTTTCATATCGCTTAATCGACTACCCAGTTTTTGTTGTATGTAACATATTTGCGCTTGGCATTGTAGTACATATCCTCTTTGATAGGTATGGTTATCTTATATAACTTGCCACTCTCGTCAGGCAGTGTTTGGGTGCGCATCCAAGGGTTGAAGTCTTTCAGTTGTTTGTAGGTTATGCCTTGTTTCTTGGCCCATGTGGCAAGGTCGTCTATGGTCGAAGTTACCTCGATGGTCTTGGTGGCTATGGGTTGATAGAGCTGTTTGGCTCTGATTTTAAAACCATATTGGGCAGGGTTCTCAAATAAGAGTTTTGTTGCCAGTATGCGAAATACGTAGCGCGATGTTTCATCAACCAAGTGCATGTCGAGCGAGCTCTTTACACCTTGTCGTTCACGCTCTCGTCCCACACGTTGAAGTCCGGCGTTGTATGATACGGCTGCATCGATCCAGCTGCCATACTTCTCGTATGCATCGCGCAGGTATCGACAAGCTGCTACGGTAGCCTTCTCGATGTTGTAGCGTTCGTCAATATCGTTGTTTACTTCCAGTCCATATTCACGAGCTGTAGCTGACATAAATTGCCATATACCGGCTGCCTTAGCAGGAGATTTGGCCAATGGATTGAATGCACTTTCGATTGCTACGAGGTAAATAAAATCAGTGGGTATCTTCTCGCGCTTGAGAATAGGCACAATGATGGGCATGTAGCGGTTGGCTCGCTTGATAGTGAGCATTGTTGTGGCGTGCATATAGCAGGCGGTAGTCAACTCGCGTTCTACCCTTTCATACATGTCATATCGTGTAAGGTCGATACTCTCACCGGCAAATGTCATCTTCTCGGGTACGTCAGGTATGCGGTACTCGATGTTAAATGTTTCGTTTTTTTAGTTGGCAGTTGCTGTTGTATATACACTGCCGCATAGCAGTGCTGTAGCTAATGTTATGTATTTTATCGTGCTTTTCATTTCGATACTTGTTATTCTTGGGTTTGATTGTTTCTGTTTTTCTTTGAACGCATAAGGTTGATGTGGCCACTGCGTTTGTACTCTATACCATCAGCTCCACGTGCCTCTATTACATAATAATATACACCGGGTGATGCAAGACGACCACCATATTTGCCATCCCAGCCTTCGCCTGGATTTTCGCTGTGGTACATCTCTACGCCTTGTTTATTGAAAATCCAGCATCGAAATTCTACGATAGATTTAAATGCTACTCGCCATTCGTCATTTTTACCATCTATGGTGCCGGGCGAGAAGGCGTTGGGAATTTCGAGTGATGAACTGCCTATAGTGACAATCATAGGATCACTCTCAAAAATACAGTTTTCATTCATGCTCGATACAACCAATCTTACATAGGTTGTACCCTCTTCTCTAAATGTGTATCGTAGTAAATCGTCGGTGTATCGGTGGGTTATCGAATTGAAATTAGCGTCTCGCGAGAATTGCCACTCAATGTGTGTGACAGCATCGGTATAATAGGCGTTAAACTCTATTTCGGCTGGGGCTGATCCTCCTAAATTGTCGGGTTGTCGGTCTATTTCATTCTCGGCCTCGCGATAGGTTTGTGTGGCGCGAGCTTGCGCTTCTATGGCTACGGTTATGTATTCGTCGGTTTCGGCAATCTGTTCCATTCCCCATGATTTGAGGAATTTATCACCGATTACCGTAAAAGTGGTGTTGCAGAGTGGTGCTGCTACAGGATAGCTGTTGGAGAATTGGTTTAATACTACTTCGCGAGGTGATTCGATGTATTGCAATGACTCTTCGTTCCATTCCAATGTGTTGTATGCAATAGTAATATCACGTTTCACTTCGTATGGCATCATGCTGTTGAATGCATAATAGTTCATCTTTTCCCCCGAGCCATGTAAGTTGAGTGTAACGATATCACAGGCTGCACCATTGTCTTCTATATCAACTGAGTTTAATGATAATTGGTGTTTGATGTAGTCTATAATATACACGTAGTATGGAGTGTCACCATCCATTACTACGTAACCACACTCGCTGCCGGTGAGGGGGATTGTGGATAAACTTCCGTCTTCTTGAGCGGTGAGTGGTGTAATAACATCTTCGTAGGTATACCATGTAACTTTGTTGCCTGTGCGCGATTCATATTGAATACTCTTATCGGCTGTACCATATACTACATATACGGCATTGATGGGTGTAGTTGATTTGTAGTCTTCGTAATATGCGTATGATAACTCGTTTCCACCAATAATAGAGAATTTTTGTGCCGATAGATTGGTGGTAACGCATGCAATTATGATGGTTGCTATAATGCGTGTTGTAAGTGCTATTTTATTCATGTTAAGACTCTTTTTATATTAAACGCAGACTCGTGTGAAATATTGAGCGTGCATTTTACAAATATACAATAATTGTACCATACAATCAAGCATTGCGAGTGTTAACATTTGCAGAAATAGCTGTGCTGAGTATTTCATGAATGAATGTGATAAAAAAATCCCTATACACCACCGGTGTGTTGCAAAGACAATGATTTATTTGTAACTTTGTCGGGAATATACATTTATGCAAACACTCTATCGAAATGAATATAAAGACAATTATAACAAGCATATTGTGCGGTCTTGCACTCATGGCATCGGCGCAAATCGAAAGTTTGCCTCGTAGAATACTCAATGGTAAGGAATACTATGTATATAAAGTTGCCAAAGGCGAAACTGTGTATTCAATATCAAAAAAATTCGGCATATCGCAAAGTGATATTGTTAAATGTAATCCTTCGGCCAAAAATGGTCTGAAGTATGATCAAATGTTGTTCTTACCCACAGATGATACTGAAGAAGTTGAAACAGAGGTAAGTAATAGTTTTGTACACACCGTACGACGTGGTGAAACACTCTATGGTATTGGTAAAATGTATCATGTATCAGTTGCCGAAATTCAAGAACTTAATCCCGGTGTTACGAGCAAGTTGAATGTAGGTGATAAACTTAATATTCCTCAAAAAGGTAAAAGAGTTGCATCTACTACTACAAGCGAAAAGAATGTTTCGGTTAAGGCCGATAGTAAAAAGAATGTAGCTGAGAGTGACTATATCTTTCATACTATAGCCTCGGGTGAGACGCTTTATGCCATTTCGGGTAGATATGATGTAACGGTTAAGGAGATAATTCGTGCTAATCCGGGTATTAAGCCCAACAAGCTCTATAAAGGCTCGGTTATACGCATTCCGGTTAAGCAAGAGGTTATTGAGACGGTTCAGCCTCAAGAAGATATAGCAGTGCAAGTTGATGATGTTGTTGAGGATGCTCCTCAAGAGATACCCGCTGCAGCGACTTGTAGCACTTATGTGGCTAAACGTAAGGAGACTTACTTTAGCATAGCCCAAAAATTTGATATCTCTATAGACTCGCTTAAGGCTGCCAATCGTGACATTCGTGTAGTAAAAGAGGGTGTGAGCATTAACATCCCTATTACACAACCTACAGTAGAATCTCTTGCCGAGACAGCCAAGGAGGAAAATTCGAGCGAGTATCTTGATAATGTCTATGCTCAGGTATATGAGAAGAACGATGCCAGCCACATAAATGTTGCAGTGATATTGCCTTTTATGCTTAATGAGGATGAGAGTAATATCAAATCTTCTCTATACACAGAGTATTATCAAGGCTTTTTACTTGCAGTCGACAGCCTCAAACGTCAAGGATACTCGATCAATCTATATACGTATGATAGTCAAGGGTCGACCGAGGTTGTTAAAGACATACTCGATAAAGAGTTGATGACTACTATGCATCTGATTATAGCACCGGAGGATGATGAGGCGATAAATCTTATCGCCGACTTTGGTGAGCTACATGATATAAATGTAGTGAACACTTTCTCATTGAAGAATGAGCGAGTGAATACCAATGCTCGCGTATTTCAAACCAACATTCCCGGATCGTATCTTTATGCCGAGTCGGCAGCTTTGTTTATCAAGACATTTAATAACAAGTCTGTTGTGTTCTTGAATAATAAAGATGTTGAAGAAGCTGAAAATGAATTTGTTGCCACGCTTAAAGATGAATTGAATAAACGCAATATACCCTATTTGGTATGCGACTATAATACTGTGTTGACAGCAAGTGATATGCGTAGTGTGGCAGACCAATCGTCTGTAGTATTTGTACCCACTACAAACAAAAAGGAGGCGCTTGTAACTATGTTGCCCGGTCTTGAGGAGTTTGTAAACAAAACTCCTTCATGTGATGTATCTCTCTTCGGTTATCCGGGTTGGGTACCTCAGATTAGTAAGAATATCAATAAGCTTTATATGCTTGATACCTATATCTTCTCACGATTCTATACTATTCCTGATGATGCTATGCTATATGATCTTAGTATCAAGTATCTCTATTGGTATAACGAGGAGATGAAAAATGCGAGTCCTCGATATGCAATATTAGGATTTGACACAGGCTTGTATTTTATGAATGCTATAGCTAAGTATGGCAAGAACTTTGCTAATTATGAATTGCCTAATGGCGAGAATTCTATACAAACCGACTTTAAATTTGAACGTATCAACAATTGGAGCGGTTTTATCAATAAATCGTTCTACTTTGTGCATCTCTCACCCGATATGAAGATCGAGAAAATAAGTCAATAATAGCATGAAACGACCTTTTGTAATACTAATATGTGCAATCCTGTCGTGTTGTATTGTTTCGATAGCACAAGTGCGCGACCCAAACTTCAAGCGTGAGTTGTTGGTTGGAGCTAAAGCCGGTATTTCAATACCCAGTGTGGCATTTTCGCCTATTATTGAGCAGAATACTTGGGTTGGATATACAGCGGGTGTAGCTATGCGATATACCGAAGAGAAGCTCTTTGGACTTATTGTGGAGGCTAATATCACGCAGCGCGGATGGGACGAATACTTTGAGTATGATCCTTACCAATATCGTCGCACCCTAACATATCTTGAGATACCATTCTTTACGCATATATATTTTGGTAGTGACAAGGTGCATGGCTTTGTCAATTTAGGTCCGCAATTGGGTGTGTTGATTGGAGAAAATAGAACTGCCAATTTTGATACCCATAATCTCCCTTCGTTCAGTAATCCCAATACTATAAAAGATTCGTATGAATTGCCGGTAAAAAATACCATTGACTATGGTATTGCCGGAGGTTTGGGTGTAGAGTTGCGCCTCAAACGCAATATTTTTGTTTTAGAGGGACGTTATTATTTTGGATTAGGCGACATATTTGGCAATAATAAGGCCGATGTATTTTCAGGATCATCGGCCAACAGAGGTATACTTGTTTCTTTGTCGTATATGTTCAATGTATGGAAGTAAAGGTGCTTTCAGATAGCGTTTTCTTGCGAACGCCTGTTAGTGCATTATCTTGAACACCAATTCGCGTATCATCTCACCCTCTGTGGTATTGTTTGTAGCACCAATACCCTTCGAACGGGCATCGTATTGGCGCAATAGAGCTATGATATCGATGCACTTAAATGCATTGTAACTGCGCATAGCTGTTACATAATCACGTGCTTGAAAGGTTGAACGTAACTTCAGTTCTTGCATCAATCCCTGTTCGCTTTTATCGGGTGCAAAATAGGCAATCATTAGGTTGGCAAAGAAGCCAAACAATACACTGATGGTTACGACCATCGGGTTGTTCTTGGGGTTGCGCTCGAAATAATTTACTATCTGCGTTGCCTTATACACGTTGCGGGTAACGATGGCATTAAGAAGCTCAAAATTGTTGAAGTCCTTGCTTACACCTACATTGCGTTCAACATCATCGGGGGTGATACGTATATTACCCTCTCCCATCGATATACGCAGTTTGTCCAACTCGCTTGTAAGGCGGTTGAGGTCGCTACCAATAAAGTCGGCCAGCATTTGCATAGCCTTAGGCTCTATGGTGCGTCCGCTATCGGCTACATAGTTGTTGATAAAGGCTGGTAATTGGTTGTCATATAGTTTCTTTGACTCATACAATACTCCTACCTGCTCTATCTCACTCAGTATCTTCTTACCCTTAACGGTGCCATGCTTGTGGTTAATGACAAGTACTGTGCTGTCGAGAGGTTGTTTGAGGTAGAACGACAACATCTCGATGTTGGGAATCTGTTGCGCCTCTTTTACAACAACAAGTTGTCGGGCAGCCATCATGGGGTATCGCTTGGCGGCATTTACCACCACGCCATAGTTGGCCACATCGGCTCCGTACATGATGGTCTGGTTGAAGTCGCGCTCATCGTCGGTCAGTGCATGCTTGATGATAGCTTCGGTAATGAGGTCAATAAAATAGCTCTCCTCGCCCATCAAGAAATAGACGGGCTTGAAGTTGCCACTGCGTATATCACGCAGTATTTCAAGATATTGATTTGCATCCTTCTTTGCCATGTTGCAAAAGTTTTACCTCATTATTTGCACAAAACCGATGATTGATGTAATTTTGGGTAAAATTACACATAAGATTACTAACACGCAAGTTTTTTGGAAAAGATGATAGAGCTGAATTTGCCCACCTACCCCTATCGCTTACGTCGCAATGCCGATGGCAACATTGCCATATGGGATGCTACTCGGCGTAGATATGTGGTGCTTACTCCCGAGGAGTGGGTACGTCAGCACTTTGTGGCTTTTCTTGTTGCGCATAGAGGTTTTCCGGCCGGACGCATAGGTAACGAAATTTCTCTTACACTCAACGGTATGCCCCGTCGTTGCGACACCATTGTGTACGATGCGCAAGGCAACCCTTTGGCCCTTGTTGAGTATAAGGCTCCTCATGTTGCCATTACTCAAGACACATTCAATCAGATAGTAAGGTACAATTCTCAGTTCCTTGTATCCTATATCATCGTATCCAATGGACTCTCGCACTATTGCTGTCGTATCGACTACACATCGCGCACACATACATTCTTGCCCGAAATTCCCACCTACGACGACATGTTGCGATAAAATCTCCACAAGGGGACGTGGGGAGTGACTATTAATACGCCAACGCGCGACAGTTTCTATAATAAAACTGTCGCGCGTGCGTACTTTTTTAAAGAATAAGTGAGCTTGTATAATGCCTTATCAGGCCTTTATTTCCACCTCTTCTTTCATGTCGAGTTCGTTGCGCTCGCGATCGAAGAATCGGTATTCGAGCATGGCGAGCGACTGGTCGGGGATAATCTTGAAACGGAACGAATACTTGGCTTTCCATTTCCATTTCAAAGAAAACAATCCACCCTTGTCGAGATAGGCTGCTACATAAGGATGCACATGTAGCGTGAAGTCGGGTTTCTTGAGTTTGAGTACCATGTATGCTATCTTATCCTCAAGACGGTCGGTAAATAGCATCGATGGCTGGATAATTCCTTTGCCGTGGCATGTTGGGCACTCTTCGCTTGTGGTAATGTCGAGTGCGGGTCGCACGCGTTGGCGAGTAATTTGCATAAGACCAAATTTGGTAAGCGGAAGGATATTGTGCCGAGCGCGGTCGTTGGCCATCAATTCTCGCATACGATCGTATAGGCGCTGACGGTTGTCGGCATCGGCCATGTCGATAAAGTCAATGACAATTATACCGCCCATATCGCGCAGACGTAGTTGGCGTGCTATCTCTTCGGCAGCGTTGAGGTTTACCTCTATAGCATTGCTCTCCTGGTTGGTAGCATTTTTTGATCGGTTGCCACTATTTACATCGATAACATGCAGAGCCTCAGTGTGCTCAATGATGATGTATGCTCCGCTCTTGAACGATACAGTTTTACCAAATGATGATTTTACTTGTTTTGTCAGCCCGAAGTTGTCAAATATAGGCAGTTCACCTTCGTATTGCTTGACGATACCTGCCAATTCGGGGGCTATAATGCTTACGTAGTTGTGTATTTGCTGATATGCAGCACGGTCGTTTACGTAGATACTCTCGAACGATGGGCTGAATATATCACGCAACATGCCAACCGCACGGCTTGTCTCTTCGTAAACAAGTGCGGGGGCTTTTTCTTTTTTGCGTACACACTCGATGCTCTCTTCCCAACTCTTTACGAGCGACTTCATCTCGTTGTTGAGCTCGGCAACGCGCTTGCCTTCGGCAACGGTGCGCACAATAACGCCGAAGTTTTTCGGCTTGATGCTTTGAATAAGTTGTCGCAATCGAGCGCGTTCTTCGCTCGATTTGATTTTCTGCGATACAGATACTTTGTCGGCAAATGGTATGAGTACCAAAAAGCGGCCGGCAAAAGAGATTTCAGCTGTAAGACGAGGTCCTTTGGTAGAGATGGGCTCTTTGGTTATTTGTACCAAAATCTCCTGCCCTACGCTGATTGCATCTGCAATAGTTGATTCTTTCTCAAGAGGTTTCTGCATTGTAAACTTCGAAAGGGCAATATTCTTTTTACCTTCTCCTCGCTGAGTCTTGGTGTAGACTGCCGAAGTGGTAAAGTTAGGACCCAAGTCGAGATAATGCAGAAAAGCATCCTTTTCGTAACCTACATCGACAAATGCAGCATTGAGACCCGGCATCAACTTTTTGACACGACCAAGATAGATGTTTCCTACCGCATATGATGTGTTATGCGGCTCTTTTTGCAACTCCACGAGACGTTTATCTTCGAGTAGCGCAATGGAAACCTCTTTGGGTTGTACGTCAATTACGAGTTCCGATGACATAAATTTGTATTTGGGTTACTTTTCTAAGGGACATTGTTGTTGGCTTGCCCCTTTTGAGCCTTAGTAGTAAATCAAGAAAAGAACAAACTTAATGACAAAACTATCAGTAAGTTTGTTCTTTTTCTACGATTGCATTTTTGAAAGTTTGTCAATCAAAAGAGAAATATATTATTTCTTTTTGTGACGATTCTTTCTCAATCTTTTTTTACGTTTGTGAGTGGCCATCTTGTGACCTTTTCTTTTCTTACCGTTAGGCATAGTTGTATATTTTAAGTGTTCAAAAATTTATTTACTTCTTTCTTATTTTACCTCGTTCATGAAAACCTTAGCGGGCTTGAATGCGGGAATATTGTGTGCGGGGATGATGATGGTAGTCTCTTTAGAGATATTACGTGCTGTCTTTTGTGCGCGTTGTTTAACAATAAAGCTACCAAAACCTCTCAAATATACATTTTCGCCTTTGCTCAATGAGTCTTTCACGGTCTCCATGAATTTCTCGATTGTTTCAAGAACTACTGTTTTCTCAATACCAGTGCTTTTCGAAATCTCGTTTACGATGTCAGCTTTTGTCATTGTTGTAACGTTTTACGATTATATAATATTTTTTTTCTAATTTTTTTGGATTGCAAAGATATTGCTTTTTTATTGTATTTCAAAGGTTTAATGAGTAAAAAATCGTCTTATGATTAAATATTCATTCTCAATATCCGCAAAACGGATGCAAATATAGTGTTTTTTTTCGACTTAAGCTATTTTTTAGAGTGAGTTTTTGGTCTTTTATAGAGGGATTTTTTTGCAATAATAGTCGTATAAAGTCATTACTTCGCGCACATAGGTAGTTGTTTGCCTTCCTCTGAAGTATCCAAATCGGCATACTTCGTCGCTGTAATACTCAGGATTGGCTTTCATGCATATTGTTTCTTCTACTTCATTGTACCATAATTGTGGATTTTTGCCATATTTTTTGGCGAGTGCCATGGCGTCAAAAATATGTCCTAACCCCGAGTTGTAGGCAGCAATAACAAATTTGAGCTTTTCTTCTCGATCATCAATACTTATGAGGCTTTGTTCTATCTCTCGTAATACCTGCACGGCAACCCTTACATTGGGGCTGTTCATTGTTATACTATCCATGCCAAGACCAAATATCTCGGCAGTCTTAGGCATCAACTGCATGATGCCTCTTGCTCCTACCCACGATACAACAGTACTATCAAATCGTGATTCATGATAGGCCATCGCTGCGAGCAATCGCCAGTCCCAATTGATGGTTTTGGCTTCACGTTTGAAAATATCATCAAATGGCGATATGCGACCTTCGGTTATCGATAGTATGGCATTATCTCCTGTTTGTTTCTTTGTTTCGAAGTATCGCTTGTTTATGGCCTTTATCTCATCGCTTTCGTAGTTGCATTCCATCCATTTATCGATAGCTTGTGCAAGGTGTGTCGAGTGTTTGCGAACAGCCCATTGTGAGCGCTGCGGAAAACCAACCTTTACATATATGTCGAGGTTGTTGTAATAGGTGTTATTGATACGTGCAAGGTTGCTGTCGGCTAACGTAAAGTCGATTGTTCCTTGCGATACCATTTCTATAAGATCCTCTGTCACAAGTGTGTCGTGGTCGAGATAGCATATATTGATGCCTCCACCTAATTCTTTGTTGAGGTTTGTAAGTCGAGTTTCGTATTTTGAACCTCTCTCAATATACACATCATGTCCTATGAGTTCTGTTACATCGGAAATAGGATTATTGTTGCGTTGTATTAATACTTGTTCGGTTATATTTTGCGGGCCACAATGTATAACCTCCGCTTTGGTGCTGTCGGTAATAGGTATGTCGTATGCTACAATATCACCAATACTGTCGCTGAGCATTTGTAATAGCATTGTGGTGTTGGGGGCAACTATAACCTTGAGGTTCAAACCATTGTCGTTGGCAAATCGCTTGATAACTTCATATTCATATCCCCTCTCCTCTCCTTTGTAGTAGAAATAAGATGTAGAGCCTGACAAAGTGAGTACACGCAATTCGCCACGATTCATGATTGTATCGAGTTCATTGATGTTGTTATCTACTTGGTGCGTGTTGCTACAGCTACATGTAATAATACAGATAGCCATTATGAAGGCGCATGCAATAGTATGTATTATATATGTGTATTTCATGGACTCTATATTATAAATAGAGGGAGTGCGAAACTCTCTTCGCATCCCTCTGTGTTGTTATCTTACATGAATCTCTGCAAAATTATTTTCTTTTGAGTTTGTGTGAGATATAATCTTTCATCATTTCGATCGCCACTTTGTTGTGTCCACCTTGCGGTATTATTAAATCGGCATAACGCTTAGTGGGTTCAATATGTTGCAAGTGCATTGGGCGTAGCACCTTTTCATATCGTTCTATCACCATGTCTACTGTACGACCGCGCTCAATAATGTCGCGATTGATGACACGAATGAGGCGTTCATCACTATCGGCATCGACAAAGATCTTCATGTCAAGCATGTTGCGTAACTGCTCATCGCAGAGGATGAGTATACCCTCTACTATAACAATATCGCGAGGTTCAACATGTACGGTTTCAGGTTGGCGAGTACATGTGAGGTATGAGTACGTAGGTTGTTCAATGGCTTTGCCTGCTTTGAGTTGCTTGAGTTGTTCAACGAGCAACTCCCACTCGATAGCTGCCGGCTCGTCAAAGTTGAGTTTTAGCCGCTCTTCCAATGGCAAGTGACTGCTATCGCGATAGTACGAGTCTTGAGGTATCACAGCAACCTCACCCTCGCAAAAGCTTTCGATAATCTTGCGGACTACTGTGGTCTTGCCTGAGCCTGTTCCGCCGGCTATACCAATGACCATCATCGTTGTATATATCTTATATTAAATGACTAATATACAAAGCGACCCTTTTCTGATTCGATAATCAACTCGTTGTGGTCACATTCTTCTACTCTACCCACAATTTGTGCCTCAATACCAAAGCTTTGCGCAATCTCAATAACTTGGGCTGCATCTTCGGGCGATACATACACTTCCATACGATGACCCATATTGAAGACTTTGTACATCTCTTTCCAATCAGTACCCGATTGCTCTTGAATAGTGCGGAACAATGGAGGAATGGGGAATAAATTGTCTTTGATGACACGCTTGTTCTCCACAAAATGCATTACTTTGGTTTGTGCACCACCTGAGCAGTGTACCATACCGTGTACACGAGGACGCATAGCATCGAGCAATTTCTTGATAACAGGTGCATAAGTGCGTGTGGGCGAAAGTACTAATTTGCCGGCATCAATGTCTACGCCCTCTACACTGTCAGTGAGTTTTAATCCGCCCGAGTAAACCAACTCGTCGGGTACTGCATTGTCGTAGCTCTCAGGGTAGTTTTTAGCCAGATACTTGGCAAATACGTCATGACGAGCTGATGTCAATCCGTTGCTTCCCATACCACCGTTATACTCTTTCTCGTAATTAGCTTTACCATATGAAGCCATACCTACGATAACATCACCGGCAGCAATGTTGGCATTGTCTATCACATCGCTACGACGCATGCGGCATGTTACTGTACTATCTACGATGATTGTACGTACCAAGTCGCCCACATCGGCTGTTTCGCCACCTGTTGCATAGGCATTTACACCCATCTCACGTAACTCGGCAAGCAACTCCTCAGTTCCATTGATAATAGCCGAGATTACCTCGCCGGGAACAAGGAGTTTGTTACGACCTATAGTAGACGAAACCAAGATATTGTCAGTAGCACCTACGCAGAGTAAGTCGTCGATATTCATGATAAGAGCATCTTGTGCAATACCCTTCCATACCGACAAGTCGCCTGTCTCTCTCCAATACATGTATGCAAGTGACGATTTAGTACCTGCACCGTCAGCGTGCATGATGTTGCAATACTCTTCATCACCACCCAAGATGTCGGGGATGATCTTACAGAATGCACGAGGATATAATCCTTTGTCTATGTTCTTGATGGCGTTGTGTACATCTTCTTTTGATGCCGATACGCCACGCAAATTGTAACGTTGGTCGCTCATATTTTTTAAATTGTATTAATCAAGTTTCAATACGGCAAGGAATGCTTTCTGCGGTACCTCTACTGTACCTATCTGTTTCATGCGTTTCTTACCTTTCTTTTGTTTTTCCAATAGTTTGCGTTTACGGCTAATGTCACCACCATAACATTTGGCTGTCACATCCTTACGCACAGCTTTGATGGTTTCACGAGCAATAATTTTGGCACCTATGGCTGCTTGAATAGCGATGTCAAATTGTTGGCGAGGAATTAGCTCTTTCAACTTTTCGCACATTCTGCGGCCAAATGTTACGGCATTATCGACGTGTGTAAGGGTAGACAATGCATCTACACTCTCTCCGTTGAGCAAAATATCGAGTTTGATGAGTTTACTCTCGCGGAAGTCGTGAATATGATAATCGAATGATGCGTAACCTTTTGAGATAGATTTCAATTTGTCGTAAAAGTCTATCACAATTTCACCCAATGGCATGTCGTATATAAGTTCCACACGGTTGCCCGATATATACTCTTGCTTGATGAGCTCACCGCGCTTGCCCAAGCAGAGTGACATGATAGGACCAATATAATCAGTAGCTGTAATCACCGATGCGCGTATATAAGGTTCCTCAATATGGTCTATGAGTGTAATGTCTGGCAGTCCCGATGGATTGTGTACCTCGGTTTTATTACCTTTCTTATCATACACCATGTACGATACGTTGGGTACGGTAGTGATAACATCCATATCAAACTCTCGATCGAGGCGTTCCTGTACAATCTCCATGTGAAGCAGACCCAAGAAGCCACAACGGAATCCGAAGCCCAATGCGGCTGATGATTCGGGTTGGAATGTCAATGATGCATCATTGAGTTGGAGTTTCTCGAGTGATGCACGAAGATTTTCAAAATCCTCAGTGTCAATTGGGTATACACCGGCAAACACCATTGGCTTAACCTCCTCAAAACCATCGATAGCCTCTTCGCAAGGACGACTCACATGGGTTATGGTATCGCCTACTTTTACCTCTTTCGAGGTCTTGATACCCGAAATGATATATCCTACGTCTCCGGCACTCAATGTGTTGCGTGGTGACATGTCGAGCTTGAGTACACCAATCTCATCAGCGTCATATTCTTTGCCAGTGGCTACGAATTTTACCATATCGCCCTTGCGAATAGTACCGTTACATATCTTAAAGTAAGCAATAATACCACGGAAGGGATTGAATACCGAGTCAAAAATGAGACATTGCAAAGGTGCATTAACATCGCCTTGGGGTGCGGGAATGCGCTCAACAATGGCATTGAGTATATCTTCTATACCTATACCGGTCTTACCGCTTGCGCGTATAATCTCTTCGCGCTTACATCCCAATAACTCGATTATTTGGTCTTCAACCTCTTCGGGCATAGCGCTATCAAGGTCAACCTTATTTACAATAGGTATAATTTCAAGGTCGTTCTCAATAGCCATATAAAGGTTTGAGATTGTTTGTGCCTGTATACCTTGTGAAGCATCGACAATGAGTAGTGCGCCTTCGCAGGCTGCAATGGAGCGCGATACTTCGTATGAGAAGTCAACGTGTCCCGGAGTGTCGATAAGGTTGAGTATATATTTTTCGCCTTCATGTACATACTCCATCTGTATGGCGTGGCTTTTGATAGTAATACCGCGCTCACGCTCAAGATCCATATCGTCAAGTACTTGATTTTGTAAGTCTTTGGCCGCTATGGTATTGGTATATTCGAGCAGACGGTCGGCAAGAGTACTCTTGCCGTGGTCGATATGTGCTATGATGCAAAAATTACGTATATGATTCATTTATATATATTTATGTATTTTTTTAGTTTTAGTTACCCATTTCCGATAAGAATTTAATTCGGATGAGTCGTATCTCCTCTTCGGTATAATCCATACCAAACTCGTTTATAGCATCTTCAAGGCTGTCGCTTTCGCTCTCTTTGAAGTATTCAAAGATTTCCTCGATGTGGTCTTCTTCCATAATTTCGTGCAAGAAGTAGTCTATATTGATTTTGGTACCTGAGTATACTATTGCCTCTACTTCGTCGAGAAGTTCGTCGAAATCGAGATCTTTCGACTCGGCCAATTCGTCAAGTGCTATTTTGCGGTCGATGGCTTGAATGATAGAAACTTTCAATTTAGATTTGTTGGCAATTGTGCGCACACGTAAATCTTCGGGACGTTCTATTTCATTCTCTTCAACGTGCAATTTGATCACTTTGATAAATTCCTCACCATAGCGTTTAGCTTTACCGGCACCAACTCCGGGTATGTTTTGCAACTCCTCAATGGTTATGGGATATGTAGTTGCCATAGCCTCCAACGAGGGGTCTTGGAAGATAATGTATGGTGGCAATTCCAAGCGCTTGGCCATCTTCTTGCGCAAGTCTTTCAAAATTGAGAACAATTCGGGGTCAACGGCACATGATGCACCTCCCTTCATGGGGATTTCTTCCTCAACTTCTTCAAAATCATTGTCTTTTACAATCTTGAATGGTTGTGGTTTGTCGAGGAATTTGCGACCGGCCGATGTTACCTTGAGCAAGCCATAATTTTCTATTTCTTTCACTAAATATCCGGCAATGAGAGCTTGACGTATTACGGCATTCCAGGTCTTTTCATCATCACCTTGACCACAGCCAAATACCTCTAAGTCATCGTGAAGATAGGCGCTAACTTGACTGGTCTTGTTGCCCATAATTACATCTATAACATGCTCGGTCTTAAACTCTTCTTTGAGAGCAATTACCGTTTCGATAACGGCACATAAAAGATCCTTCGCTTCCACTTGTTTTTTGGGGTTTAAGCAGTTGTCGCAGTTGCCACAATTCTCGCCCTTATACTCTTCGCCAAAATAGTGCAAGAGTAATTTGCGACGGCAAAGCGACGACTCGGCATAAGCTGCTGTTTCCATAAGCAACTGTTTGCCAATTTCTTGCTCGGCAATAGGCTTGCCTTGCATAAATTTTTCGAGTTTTTGTAAGTCTTTATTTACATAGAATGTTATACACTGACCCTCTCCGCCATCACGGCCTGCACGACCGGTTTCTTGGTAATAACCTTCGAGGCTCTTGGGTATATCGTAGTGTATGACATATCTTACATCGGGCTTGTCTATACCCATACCGAATGCTATTGTTGCTACAATAACATCTACTTTCTCTAACAAGAACGCATCTTGGTTTTCGGTGCGTGTTGCTGAGTCCATGCCGGCATGATATGGTAGTACTTTTATGCCATTGACGCTAAGTAATTCGGCCAACTCTTCAACCTTTTTTCGGCTCAAGCAGTATATAATACCCGACTTGCCTTCTTGTTGTTTAATGTATTTTATAATATCTTTGTCAACATTGGCTGTTTTGGGACGTACTTCGTAATATAGATTAGCACGATTGAACGATGATTTGAACACAGTAGCATCGGTCATGCCAAGGTTTTTCTGAATATCATGTTGTACCTTGGGTGTCGCTGTCGCTGTTAGGGCTATTACGGGTCTGTTTCCTATTTCGTTGATAATGGGTCTGATGCGACGATATTCGGGTCGGAAATCATGTCCCCACTCTGATATACAGTGAGCTTCATCTACTGCATAAAATGATACATTTACTTGCTTGAGGAAGTCTATGTTCTCCTCTTTAGTAAGTGATTCCGGTGCAACGTATAATAACTTGGTTTTACCGCAGAGTATATCCGATTTAACTTGGTCGATGGCAGCCTTATTAAGAGATGAGTTGATAAAATGTGCTACACCATCTTCTTCGCTAAAGTTGCGCATGGCATCGACTTGATTTTTCATCAAAGCGATGAGGGGTGATATAACAATGGCAGTACCATCAAGCATGAGCGAGGGCAATTGATAACACAAAGATTTGCCTCCACCCGTGGGCATGAGTACAAAGGTGTCTTTTCCGTCAAGCAGATTTTTGATAATTGCTTCTTGATTACCTTTGAATGTGTCGAAACCAAAATTTGTCTTTAAGGCTTCAACTAATTTATTCTTTGATGCCATAATTTTGTATTTGTGATGATACCTAAGTTTGTGGTTGAATACAACCCAAAAACAAATTTATAAATATCCTGCGAACTCTACCAAGTTTTTTTAGAAAAAAAATTACGAAATTTTCAATCTACT
>CAJGDT010000010.1 GCA_904502265.1 uncultured Barnesiella sp.
ACAAAGAATCGGAAGAAGTAGAAGTACCTTGTATATACGAAAACGCCAAAGACTTCAGTGAAGGTCTTGCCCGCGTTAAGAAAGACGGACTATATGGATATATCGATACTACCGGCAGTCTTGTCATACCCTGCAAATTCAAGAATTCGCTCCGCTTTATAGGCGGAATGGCAGCTGTAATGGTCGACGCCACTTGGGGCTTTATCAATCGAGCCGGCAAGATGGTTGTAAAGCCTATATACAGTCGCATACTATCTTTCTCGGAAGGATTGGCTCCTGTAAAGAAAAAGAAAAAATGGGGCTACATACGTCCCGACGGAACAACAGCCATCCCCTTCAAATATGACATTGCCGACCCCTTCTGCGATGGCATGGCACGCGTTAAGTTGGGTAATAAAAGTGGATTTATACTCCCCGACGGTAGCGAGGCTGTACCCTTCAAGTATGACAAGATAACCGACTTTATCAGCGGATATGCCATTGTAGAGATAGACGGCAAGCAAGGTCTCATCAACCGCAAGGGCAAAGAGATATACGCCTGCCAAAGTTCCTACATAGACCTCCCCTTCCGCGATGGTGTAACCATCATCAAGCAAGATGGTAAGTATGGCTATATCGATGACAAAGGACGCACCGTACTTCCTTGTCAATACGACAGCGCTGGATACTTTATCAATGGTCGTGCCGAGGTCGTTATAGGCGAAGAACGTATGTACATCGACCTACAAGGCAATATATTAGAGGAAAAACAGACACCTCCCACAACCTAATCAACAACGACACAATACACTTTACCATAGCGAGGCTACCCACAATAGGATAGTCTCGCATATTGTATATTATATAATGTGACAATATGAATATTTTTCGTCTATTTATACCAAATTAAATATCCATAAAATTTGTTTTATTCGCACATTGAGTGTAACTTTGCACAGCAAAGTGCCACAGAGGGCATTATAACTCAAACGTAAATAATTAACCTTAAATAAATCAGACATGAAAGAGACTGAATTTCGCATTGAGAGCGACTTGCTCGGTGCACGTGAAATTCCCGCAGATGCTTTGTACGGTGTACAAACTCTTCGTGGTATCGAAAACTTCCCCATCAGTAAGTTCCACTTGAACGAGTATCCCAAATTCATCAACGGTCTTGCCATTACAAAGATGGCTGCTGCTAAGGCCAACCACGAACTTGGTTTGCTTACCGACGAGCAAGCAAAAGCTATTATCGCAGCATGCCAAGAGATACTCGATGGTCAACACCACGACCAATTCCCCATCGATATGATTCAAGGTGGTGCCGGTACAACAACCAACATGAATGCTAACGAGGTAATTGCCAACCGCGCCCTCGACCTCATGGGTCACAAACGTGGTGAGTTCCAATACTGCTCGCCCAACGACCATGTAAACTGTGCACAATCAACCAACGACGCATATCCTACTGCTATCCACGTAGGTCTCTACTACTCACACCAAGAGTTCATGCCCCACTTGCAACGTCTTATCGACGCCCTCAACAAGAAGGGTGACGAAATGGCTCACGTAATCAAGATGGGTCGTACTCAATTGCAAGACGCAGTACCCATGACATTGGGTCAAACATTCCACGGCTTTGCCAGCATCCTTACTGACGAGATTGCACACCTCAACCACGCTGCTGAGGACTTCCTCACTATCAACATGGGTGCTACTGCTATCGGTACAGGTATTTGCGCCGAGCCCGGATATGCCGAGAAGTGCGTAAAAGCTATGTGCGACATCACAGGTCTTCCCTTCAAGAACTCAGGCGACCTCGTAGGTGCTACATCTGATACATCTTGCATGGTAGGTTATGCTGCTGCATTGAAACGCCTTGCCGTGAAAGTAAACAAAATCTGTAACGACCTTCGCCTCTTGGCTTGCGGTCCTCGTTGCGGCCTTGGCGAGTTCAACTTGCCTCCCATGCAACCCGGTTCGTCTATCATGCCCGGTAAGGTAAATCCCGTTATCCCCGAGGTAATGAGCCAAATTTGCTACAAAGTTATGGGTAACGAATTGTGCGTAACTATGGCCGGTGATGCAGCTCAAATGGAGTTGAACGCAATGGAGCCCGTAATGGCACAATGCTGCTTCGAGTCAATCGACTTGATGCGTAACGGTTTCGACACTCTCGTATCTCGTTGTATCGAAGGTATCACTCCCAACGAAGAGCGTTGCCGCACAATGGTACACAACAGCATCGGTATCGTTACTGCCCTCAACCCCGTTATCGGCTACAAGAACTCTACTAAGATTGCTAAAGAGGCTCTCGAAACAGGCCGTAGCGTATATGACCTCGTACTCGAGCACGACATCATCACTAAGGAAGAGCTCGATACTATCCTCAGCCCCGAAAACATGTTGCACCCCGTGAAGTTTGACATCAAACCCAAACACTAATTCACAGCAACCCTACATACAACAACGCGACTACCCGATTGGGTAGTCGCGTTGTTCTTTTATAGCTACGCCTCACACTTACATCGAGGTTCGGCAACAATATAGCTTATCGTCTATGCTTCTTATCAGCAAGGGCTTGCATGAGCGAATAGACAAAGAAATAGAGCGAAGCCCATATAAAAAGGAGCAAACATGCCGACAGCACATAAGCCATCCACGGAGCCACACCCATGCCTATACTAAAGTACTTCATGACAGTTGTGTAAGTAAGCCACGGACTAATAAAAGCCTTGGCAAAAACCACCTTACCCAGCAGAGCTGTTGTGTTAAAGAAATAGCACACAACCCAGAAGAGCATAAAAGATATAACAAACGAAATAAGATGTTGGCGTTTCATATTGTATAAGTGTATAGATAAAAATGTATATAAATTCACGTTAATTAACCGATGCAAATATAATATTTCCGTTTTAAATAAAATTTATAGCGCATTTTTTTTATCTTTGCACGATAATGTATTAACACACTTTATACAATGAAGTACGGATTTATCAAAGTAGCTGCTGCCATCCCGCCTGTAACTGTTGCCGATTGCCGTCGCAACGCTGAAGGGATGATAGACTTGGCCCGTCAGGCTGCTGCACAAGATGTTGAATGGCTCGTATTTCCCGAGTTGTGCATCACTGCATACACTTGTGGCGATTTGTTCAGCCAACGCCTACTCCTTGACGAAGCCGAAAAAGCACTTGGACTGTTTATTGAAGAGACCAAAGAGCTGGATATGGTGAGCGTGATAGGTGCTCCTGTACGATGCGATAACCAGCTTTTCAATTGTGCCATTGTAGTATCGCACGGCACAATACACGGTGTAGTACCCAAAAGTTATCTACCCGGATATAAAGAATTTAACGAAGAACGTTGGTTTGCAACAGCCGACGATGCCTATAGTAACAGTGTGACATTGTGTGGTCAAACAGCACCCCTCGACGCCCGTCAACTCTTTGCCATTGGCGATGCCAAGTTTGCCATAGAGATATGCGAGGACGTGTGGACACCCGTACCTCCCAGCTGTCACCACGCACAAAATGGTGCCAACATCTTGGTAAACCTCTCGGCAAGTAACGAGCAAATAGGTAAAAACAAATACTTGCGCTCGCTTATCTCGCAACAAAGTGCCCGTTGCATGAGTGGCTATATATATGCCTCATCGGGCTTTGGTGAATCTACCGCCGACCTCGTATTTGCCGGTAACGCATTGGTATATGAGAGCGGAACACTCTTGGCCACTGCCGATCGCTTCTGCATCAATCCTCAGTTGGCTATCAGCGAGATAGACGTTAATCGCCTCAACAATGAGCGTCAGGCCACTACCAGCTTTATGGGTGGCGCTGCAACATTGCGCAAGATACAACCCTACCGCGAGACCGTAATAAACGGCATTCGCAAAGAGTCTATCACCCTTACTCGCAAGATAGAACAATCGCCCTTCGTTCCTCGCTGTGCTGAGGCTTGCAACGAAGTGTGCCAAGAGGCATTCAACATACAGGTATCGGCATTGCTCAAGCGCATATTGCACACCGGCACCAAGACTCTTGTATTGGGCGTGTCGGGTGGTCTTGACTCAACACTTGCCCTCTTGGTATGTGCCGAGGCATTGCGTCGATTGGGTCGTCCTATGACCGATATAGTAGGTATCACCATGCCCGGATTTGGCACAAGTGGTCGCACCTACGAGAATGCTTTGACATTGATGAAAGAGATGGGTATCACCATGCGCGAGATATCGATTGTACCGGCTGTTAAGCAACACTTTATCGATATTGCACACGACATCAATGTACACGATGTTACATACGAAAATTCACAAGCACGCGAGCGCACACAGATACTCATGGATGTTGCCAACCAAACACAAGGCATCGTGATAGGTACAGGCGACCTATCGGAACTTGCACTTGGATGGGCTACTTACAATGGCGACCACATGTCGATGTATGGTGTTTCGGCCGGTGTGCCCAAGACACTTGTGCGCGCATTGGTTGAGTGGGTAGCGCGCAACCACGACAACGAGAAGATAAGTAACTCACTCCTTGACGTAGTGGCTACTCCCATCAGCCCCGAGTTGACACCCGCCGACGATAGTGGCAATATCCAACAAAAGACCGAAGACCTTGTAGGTCCCTACGAGCTACACGACTTCTTTATTTACTATACCTTGCAACACGGATTCAGCCCATCGAAGGTATATTTCCTTGCTCGCCATGCCTTCCGTGGCACATATAGCGACGAGGTTATCAAGCATTGGTTGCGCAACTTCTACCGTCGTTTCTTCAGCAGTCAATTTAAGCGTAGCTGTCTGCCCGATGGTCCCAAAGTGTGCTCAGTGAGCCTATCGCCTCGCGGTAGCTGGCGTATGCCCAGCGATGCTTCATCGGCAATATGGCTGGCCGAATGCGACACTTTGTAACGCAGTATAACATTCAAAAAAAATGAAATAATTATTAACCTTATAAAAATAAAAGACAATGAACGTAAAAGCTTTTAAGACACTTCTTGTAGCTGCTATTATTGCATTTGTAATGCCCGCAGTTGCACAAGAAAATCCGATGGCACAACCTCTGCCCATCGATGCAGAAGTACGTTATGGAGTTCTTGACAATGGACTCACATACTACATTCGTCACAATGAGACACCCAAGAACCGTGCCGAGTTCCACATTGCTCAAAAGGTAGGTTCGGTACTCGAAGAAGAGAACCAACGCGGTCTTGCCCACTTCCTTGAGCACATGGCCTTCAACGGAACAGGCAACTTCCCCGGTAAAAACATGCTCAACTACTTGGAGCAAAACGGTATCAAATTTGGTGTCGACATCAACGCATACACAGGTCTTGATGAGACAGTATATCGTGTATCGAACGTTCCTACAACCAACGCCGGCTTGATGGACTCTTGCTTGCTCGTGCTTCACGACTGGGCATGCGACATCCTCTTGCAAGAGGCTGAGATTGACAGCGAGCGTGGTGTAATCCACGAAGAGTGGCGTACACGCAACGATGCTCAATGGCGTATCATGGAGAAGATTATCCCCGTTATGTTCGAAGGCAGCCAATATGCCAACCGCTTGCCTATCGGTACAATGGAGGTAGTAATGAACTTCCCCTACCAAGACTTGCGCGACTACTACAACAAGTGGTATCGTCCCGACAACCAAGCTATCATTGTAGTTGGTGATTTCGACGTTAACGCAATGGAAGCTCGCGTAAGAGAGCTCTTCAGCCACATTGAAATGCCTGCAAATGCTGCAGAGCGCATCTATCACGAAGTCCCCAACAACGCTGAGCCTATCTATGTTGTAGGTAGCGACGTTGAAGCTACATCAACCGATGTTGATATCTACTTCAAGCACGATCCTCTTCCCCGCGAATATCGTGGCACAATGATTGGTGTAGTACAAGAGTACATCGCCAGCATGGCTTCACTTATGCTCCGCAACCGTTTCGCAGAAATAAGCAACATGCCCAACGCACCCTTCAACAGCGCAAGCTGCTACGATAGCAAGTTCTTCGGTCTTGCCTCTACTAAGGATGCCTTCACATTGTCGGCTAACGTAAAAGAGGGTAAAGTAATCGAAGGTCTCCAAGGCGTAGTACGTGAGGCTGAGCGTGCAGCTCGTTATGGTTTCACTGCATCGGAGTACGACCGTGCTAAGGCCGACTACATCTCTTACTACGAGAGCCTCTACAACGAGCGCAACAACCGTCGTAGCATGCAATATGCCAACGAGTATATCCGTCACTATATCGACGGTGGTTACATACCCGGTATCGAATTGGAATTCCAACTCATCCAAGGCTTGGCTCCCCAAATCCCCGTTGAGGCTATCAACCAATACATGGCTGAGGCTATCACCGACGAGAACATCGTTATCTGTGTTACAGGTCCCGAGAAAGAGGGCGTAACATATCCTACTGCACAAGAGGCTGTAGTTGCTATCAAGGCTGTACAAGCTGAAGAAATCACAGCTTATGTAGACGAGGTATCTAACGAGCCCCTTATCTCTAAAGAACTTACTCCCGGTCGCGTTATCGCTGAGTTGGACGGTACATTCCCCGGTACTACCGAGTGGATTCTCTCTAACGGTGTTAAGGTTGTGTTGAAACAAACCAACTTCAAAGATGATGAAATTATCATGAGCGCTACCAGCTATGGTGGTAAGAGCAAATACACTGCCGAGGATGCTGCTACATTGAAGGTATTCTCACACCTCCACAGTGTAGGTGGTCTTGGCAACTTCTCAGCAACCAACTTGCGTAAAGCACTCGCCGGTAAAAATGCCAACGTAGGCTTGGGCTTGGGCACATATAGCGAGCAAGTATATGGTAACTGCGCAGTAAAAGACCTCGAAACTATGTTGCAACTTGTTTACCTCACATTCACCGACATCCGTAAAGATGAAGAGGTATACAACGTGAACAAAGAGCAATACATGAGCATGTATGCTAACAACGCTTCTAACCCCCAATTCATCTACAGCGACTCATTGCGTAACACTATGTACGCACACGATCCTATGATGAGCATGGTAAAAGCAGAGGACTTCGAGAACGCCAACTACGACCGCATGCTTGCTATTGCAAAAGAGCGTACTGCCAACGCAGCTGACTTTACATTCAACTTTGTAGGTTCATTCGACCTCGAAGTATTGCGTCCTCTCGTTGAGAAATACATTGCAACTCTTCCCTCATGCTTCTGCCGTGAGTCGGTTACTCCCGTTGAGCACTTTGCTAAGGGCGAGAACCTCAACCACTTCTCAATCCCCATGGAGAACCCCGCAGCAAGTGTATACGTTATCTACTCAGGTACAAGCGACTACACTATGCGCAAAGGTATCATGATGGACATCTTCAGCCAAATCATGGACATCGTTTACACTGAGACTATCCGTGAGCAAGAAGGTGGTACATATGGTGTAGGTACAAGCTCAGACATCAACCACATGAACAACGAGTGGATGTTCTTGTTCGGTTTCGACACTAACGTTGAGAAACAAGAGTACCTCAAGAACCGTGCTAAAGAGGAGTTGATGAAAGTTGTTGTAAATGGTGTTCGTGAAGAAGACTTCAACAAAGTTAAAGAGTACATGCTCAAACAATACGACAACAACCTACGCGAAAATAGCTACTGGATGGGCGTACTTTCTAACCGCGTATTCAACAACAACACCGAAATCGGTTACAAACAAGCTCTTGAAAGCATTTCACCCAAAGAGTTGAACCGCTTCCTCCGCAGCTTGTTCCTCGACAACGAAAACCTTGTTGAGGTGGTAATGTGTGGCGAAGCTAAATAAGCAACTATACATTATATAATAAATGACGGGAGTGTGCACATTACACACTCCCGTTTTTGCAAAATAATCAACACTTATTGTTATGAAAAAGGCAAAGACAATACTAACAGCCATGGCCCTAACCCTATCCATGGCAGCTTGCCAAGAGAAGGCAACACAACAAGAGCCCGAATTCTGGTTGGGTGCCGATATCAGTTGGGCTACGGAAATGGAGGACAATGGTCATAAATTCTATAATTTCGAGGGCGAAGAGCGCGAGTGTACCGCCTTGATGAAGGAACTGGGTCTGAACGCTGTGCGTCTACGTGTATGGGTTGACCCCTCGGCACATGGCAATTGGTGTAATAAAGAAGACTTGCTCGTAAAGTGTCAACGCGCCAAGGAGCAAGATATGGCTATCATGGTAGACTTTCACTACAGCGACTGGTGGGCCGACCCCAACAAGCAAAACATCCCCGCATCGTGGAGTGGACACAGCTATGAGGATATGAAACAAGACCTCGCAAACCACACAATCGAAGTGCTACAATACCTCAAAGACAATGGTATAGAGCCCAAGTGGATTCAAGTGGGTAACGAAACTCGATTTGGCTTGCTGTGGAGTGTAAAATCGAACGAATGGGGATGGCCCGAACTCGATGAAAACGGACAAACTACAATCACCGAATCGATGGGACATGCTATACACAATCCCGAGCAATACGCCGGATTTATTGCCACCGGATACGAGGCTTGCAAAGAGGTATTTCCGCAAGCCATTGTCATTGTTCACCTCGATAATGGATTTGACCGTGAGCTGTACGACTGGAATATCGGACTCCTCAAAGACAATGGTGTAAAATGGGACATGATAGGCATGTCGCTCTACCCCTACTGGGCTATAGAGGGTGGATACCGCACCGATGCCGAAACTACCATTACCGATTGCATCGAGAACATTCGCTATGTAAGCGAAAAGTTCGACAGCGACATCATGATTGTCGAGACAGGATTCTATGTAGACGAAGAACAACCTGAATTGTTGGAAACAGGTCGTCAACAACTCGCCCGCGTCATACGCGAGAGTATCAATGAGACCAACGGTCGTTGCAAAGGTGTATTCTACTGGGAACCCGAGTGCAAACCATCGCAATATCGCTTGGGTGCATTCACCGAGGATGGATACCCGACCGTTATCATGAAAGCCTTTAGCGACTGGAGCGAATAAGCCATGGCCGAACATCTGGAAATAGCACAAGGCAACAAAGCCGAGAAGTACGACACACTGTACAAACAGGTTGTGTCGCTAACCGAGGGCGAACCCGACCTCATTGCCCGCATGGCCAATGTGGCGGCTATGATACATGCCACGTTCAACTTTTGGTGGACGGGATTTTACCGAGTTGTAGACGACGTGCTGGTACTATCACCCTTCCAAGGTCCTCTTGCATGTACCCGCATAGCCTACGGCAAGGGGGTGTGCGGTACTGCCTGGAAAGAACGCACAACCCAAGTAGTGCCCGACGTTGAGCAGTTTCCCGGTCACATAGCTTGCAGTAGCGACTCGAAGAGCGAGATTGTAGTACCCATATTCGACAGTTCGCAACAGATAATAGGTGTATTGGATATTGACAGCGAACATCTTAACACCTTTGACGAGTGCGACCGCGAGTGGCTCGAAAAGATTGTTGCACTACTTGCTTAGCTCCTATATAACACGCTATAATTACTAATGACACGACTATTCGATACAACAATCGGATAGTCGTGTTTCCTTTTATACACCATGCTCAAGCAACAAAATAACACTTAAACTAAAAAAACTCACAATTGCAGTAATTGTCTTCACGTACCTTTCACTATCTTTACAGCTAATATTGGAATTTCGAAATGATATTATATCGTTATGCAAGAATATAGACTACAAGATTGGCTACCCACCTCGCGCAAGGAGATGGAACTTCGGGGCTGGGATGAGGTAGATGTTATTTTCTTCTCGGGCGATGCCTACGTCGACCATCCCTCGTTTGGAGCCGCTGTAATAGGTCGAGTATTGGAGGCCGAAGGCTACCGTGTGGCTATTGTACCGCAACCCAACTGGCGCGACGACTTACGCGACTTTCGCAAGCTGGGTCGCCCCCGCTTGTTCTTTGCCCTATCGGCAGGTGCAATGGACTCGATGGTCAATCACTATACTGCCAACAAGCGCTTGCGTAGCGATGATGCCTACACTCCCGATGGCCGTCATGGCATGCGCCCCGACTATCCTACTATTGTGTATAGTCGCATTCTCAAGGAGTTATTCCCCGATGTACCTGTCATAGTGGGTGGTATAGAGGCTTCGTTGCGTCGTGTTACACACTACGACTATTGGCAAGACAAGTTGCGTCCCTCTATCATCACCGAGTGCCGAGCAGACATGATGGTGTATGGTATGGGTGAGCGCTCTATTCGCGAAATCGCACACCGCCTTGATGCCGGCGAAAGCATACACACCATGCACGATATACCCCAAACTGTGGTACTTGAGCCTGCCGACATGATACCCGAGGAGAGTAGCGAGCATGCAATATTGGCTCCACACGAAGAGTGTTTGCGCGACAAGCGCACACAAGCTGCCAACTTCAAGATTGTCGAGGAGGAGTCAAACGCTTACCGCGCTCGACACCTGTGGCAACGCTGTGGCAATGAGGCCGTACACATCAACCCACCCTATCCTCCCATGACAACCGAGGAGGTTGATAGTACATTCGACCTACCATATACCCGATTGCCCCACCCTCGATACAAAGGCAAGACAATACCCGCCTACGAGATGATACGCCACTCGGTGTGTCTGCACAGAGGTTGCTTTGGTGGATGTGCATTCTGTACCATATCGGCGCATCAAGGCAAGTTTATCTCTTCACGTTCGCAACAATCTATCATGCGCGAGGTTAAGGCCATTACCCATATGCCCGACTTCAAGGGTTACATAAGCGACTTAGGAGGCCCATCGGCCAACATGTATACTATGCGCGGCGAAAACCAAGAGGCATGCCATCGTTGTCGTCGTCCCTCATGTCTGTTCCCCGCTGTGTGTCCCAATCTTGTCACCGACCACCGCCCATTGCTCGACCTATTCAAGCAAGTAGATGCTCTACCCGATATTAAGAAATCGCATGTAGGCAGTGGTGTACGCTACGACCTCGTACTGCATCGCCACCGCAACCCCGAGATAGCCGACAGCGGACGACTCTATGCCGAGGAGCTTATTGCGCACCATGTATCGGGTCGCCTCAAAGTTGCCCCCGAGCACACATCCGACAAGGTACTCAACTACATGCGAAAGCCCTCATTCGGTCTGTTCCATGCCTTCAAGTCACTCTTCGATAAGGTAAACAAGCGCGAAGGATTGCGTCAACAACTTATCCCCTACTTTATTTCGAGCCACCCCGGTTGTACCGAGGAGGCAATGGCCGAATTGGCTGTAACAACCAAGTACCTCAATTTCCATCTTGAACAGGTGCAAGACTTTACACCTACCCCTATGACGCTTGCAACCGAGATGTACTATACCGGCATAGACCCCTATACCGGCGAAAAGGTATTTACAGCACGCACCCCCGAACAAAAGTTGGGTCAACGCAAATACTTCTTCTGGTATCAGCGTGAGAGTGAGGAGGAGATACGCAACTCGCTCAATCGCATGCACCGTGCCGATCTCATTCGCCAACTATATGGCGACCGCCCCTTTATCCCCCTACACACTCAACCAAGGCAGGAGAATAGAGGTAACAATAACCACAAGGCAAACCATAATAAATCGGATGCCAAACGGCCCTATACACCTCACAAGAAAAAGAGATAACAACAGTTATTATTCAATAATATTAGGTATTAAACGCATATGATAAAGAATTTTGTTTACACAGCATTGGCTACAGCTGCGATTATACTACTCACATCATGCAACTCACAGCCTTGCAATATAGTACAAGGAGAGGTATGGTTGGATACAGCCGGCAACCCCATTAACGCCCATGGCAGTGGCATGTTGTACCACGACGGAGTATACTACTGGTATGGCGAGTACAAGAAAGGCGAAACCATACTGCCCGAATGGGCTACATGGGAGTGCTACCGAACCGATGTAACCGGTGTAAGTTGTTACTCATCGACCGACTTGGTCAATTGGACATTCGAGGGTATTGTGCTCTCGGCTGTAAAAGACGACCCCACACACGACTTGCACCCATCGAAAGTACTTGAACGCCCCAAAGTTATATATAACAGCAAGACACAAAAGTTTGTGATGTGGGCACATGTCGAGAGTGCCGACTATAGCAAGGCGGCCGCCGGTGTTGCAGTAAGCAACTCACCTACAGGACCTTTCACATACTTGGGTTCTTTCAGACCCAACAACGCTATGAGTCGCGACCAAACACTCTTTGTTGACGACGATGGTAAGGCATACCAATTTGCATCATCGGAACACAATGCATCGAGGTACATCAACGAACTCACCGACGACTATCTGCAACCAACAGGTCGCTACACCCGCAACTTCATTGATATGAGTCGCGAAGCACCGGCCGTATTCAAGAAAGATGGCAAGTATTATATGCTCTCATCGGGTTGCACCGGATGGGATCCCAATCAGGCCGAACTTGCTGTGGCCGACTCAATAATGGGTCAATGGACTGCGATAGGAAACCCCTGCACAGGTGTCGATGCCGATAAGACATTCTACGCACAGAGTACTTACGTTCAACAAGTATATGGCAAAAAGGATTTATATATAGCCATGTTTGACCGTTGGAATAAGACCGACCTTGAAGACTCGCGCTACGTGTGGTTGCCCATAGAGTTTGACAACGACAAGATTACTATCCCATGGCGCGAATCGTGGAGCATGGACGAGTATGAAAACCAACGTTAGTCAAAAAAGAGAATCTAAAAAAGTCTTGCAATCACAAATATCTTTATCGCTTTTTGTATATTTGTCATTTAATACACATTGCTAAAAAAGCACACCATAGTAAGAGGTGCATAAACAAAAGAGATAAGTTTTATGAACGAACTTATAGATAACAAAAACAACGATGAAAAGATTATAGAAGAAGCCTTCCAAGACCTATTGGATGGTTATTTACGCTCTAATCATCGCAAAAAAATAGACATCATAAAAAAAGCCTATACCTTTGCCCGAGATGCGCACAATGGAGTACGACGCAGATCGGGTGAACCATACATCTTACACCCTATTGAGGTTGCTCGCATAGTGAGCCAGGAGATTGGTCTGGGATCTACATCGATATGCGCAGCACTGCTACACGACGTAGTAGAAGATACCGACTACACTGTAGAAGATATTGAAAATCTCTTTGGCAGTAAGATTGCATCGATTGTTGAGGGATTGACTAAAATATCGGGCGGTATTGTGGCCGACCATATATCCTTGCAAACTGAGAATTTTCGCAAGTTGCTACTCACGATGTCCGAAGATATTCGTGTCATCATTATCAAAATAGCCGACCGCCTGCATAATATGCGCACGCTCGACTCTCTTGCTCCGGCCAAGCGATTTAAAATTGCAGGTGAAACAGCATACATCTATGCTCCCCTTGCTCACCGATTGGGTTTGTATTCGATTAAGTCAGAACTTGAGGATTTGAGCTTCAAGTTTGAGCACCCCGATTCATACAACAAAATCAGCCACAAACTAGCCGAGAGCGAAAGTAACATAAACGATGTATACACTCGATTTGCTTCACCTATTGAACAACGGCTTGTAGAACGTGGCTATAACTATACGATGAAGGCTCGAGTAAAGTCAGTGTACTCGATATGGAAAAAGATGCAAGCCAAGCATATCCCATTTGAAGAGGTATATGACTTGTATGCAGTACGCATCGTATTTCAGTGCCCCGACGATATCGACGAATCGGATATTTGCTGGTCTATCTACAACATAATCACCAAGATATACCATCCACACCCCGACCGTACCCGCAACTGGTTATCGACCCCCAAGCCCAATGGTTACAAAGCACTACATGTAACTGTAATGGGTCCCAATGGTAATTGGATAGAGGTACAAATTCGTTCACAAAAGATGGATGATATTGCCGAGCGAGGACTGGCGGCACACTGGAAATATAAAACAGGCGATAAGGTTGAAGACACAGAACTCAATGGATGGATTGAGAATATAAAGAATGCTCTTGACAACCCATCGCCCGATGCAATGGATATGCTATCGAGTATCAAGATGAACTTGTATAGCAACGAAATTTTTGTCTTTACACCCAAGGGCGACCTCATAACTTTACCTAAGAATGCTACTGTACTCGATCTCGCTTTTACCCTTCATAGCGATCTCGGACACCACTGTATTGCCGCCAAGGTAAACCATAAGTTGGTACCCTTTACCCAACCATTGCGCAGTGGCGACCAAGTAGAAATTCTCACGTCCAAATCACAATCTCCCAAAGCCGAATGGGTTGAACATGTAACCACCTCGGTGGCAAAGTCACGATTGGCTGCTTCACTTCGCAAAGACCGCCGCCAAATCATTGCCTTGGGTGAAAAGACCTTCAACGACTTCATGATAAGTCATGGTCATCAACCATCCAACGAAATAATCAATCGCACGCTGGTGCGACTGGGATTTAAAAACCCTGATGAGTTTTTCTACAAATTAGGAAGTAAAGGTATTGTGCTTGACGATAATTCATACCGTCGCATCTTTGCCAAAAGCAACAACAAGCTCATGCAATACCTCACCTTAGGTTTGGCACGCCCCAAGGAAGATCCGCTACTCACCGACAACATTAAAGAGAGTATTAACCGCAAACAAACCTATATACTTCACACAAAAGACGGTGTCCCCAACTACACTATAGCCAACTGTTGCCACCCCATACCGGGCGACGAGGTCCTGGGCATAGTAGCTCCAAACGAAACTACCGTAATAGTACATAAGCAAGAATGCCCTGAGGCAATGAAAATAAAATCGAGCTATGGCTCACGCATTGTATCTACTACATGGGAAACCGATGAGTCACAAGCATTTCCTGTTACAATTGAAATAAAAGGTATCGACCGTAAAGGAATGCTCAATGATATTACAAATATCATAACCGAAAAGCTCAATATCAATATGCGATCGTTTAATATCAAAGCGGACAAAGGGGTTTTTGTAGGAAAAATAGATATATTTGCACATGATGCACAACTTGTTGAGCATCTTTGCACTCTACTCAAGAAAATAAAAGGATTGCAAAGTGCAGTGCGTATACAATAATGTTAACATATTAAATAGGTAATATATGAAATCTAAAAATGAAAACAACAAAGTAAGCCAATGGCTTACACGCTCAGTACTTTTCATTGTAGCCATTGCTTTGTTGGTAAACTTTTTCCCCCGACAAGGAGATCGAGGCTACGTCTTTCAAGAGGGACGTCCATGGTCTTACAGCTTGCTCACTGCCCCATTCGATATTCCTATTTATAAAGATGAAGCTCGCCTCAACTATGAGCGCGACAGCATTATGAAAGGCCTTCGTCCTGTATTTACTAAAGACAACGCAGTTGCCTCTCAAATGATACAAGAGTTCTCGGCACAAATCAACAATATGCGAGAATCGGCTATAAGCCAACAAGGCAAGCAAGCATTTATAGATGCAATAAAAACAATTTATGACCAAGGCATTATATCTTCAGAACAATACAAATCGCTGAATGACAATAAAGTAAGCATCATCCATGTTAGAGAGAACAACACTCTCAAGAACAGTAATACAGAAGATTTTTATTCTCCCAAGAAAGCCTACGAGGAAATCGTTGCTAAGTTTCCCGATGCATACCAACAACATTTGTTGCAGGTGTGCAACCTCAACAACTACCTCGTTGCCAATGTACTCTACGACAGCATCACTACAAACAAAGTGCGCGACGAACTTTTGCAAAAAATCGCCTTATCGGATGGTATAGTCCAAGCCGGCGAACGCATTGTAGACCGTGGAGAAATTATTACACCTGAGATTTATCGTATACTATCCTCATACGAGATAATGATAGCCAAAAATGCCTCAAAGGGCAATTACCACCAACACTCGACACTTGCCGGACAAGTACTTGTGTTTGGTTGTATTCTGGCATTCTTATATTTCTTTCTTGCTTTCTTCCGTCCTCGCATGTGGAATGACAATAAAGCGCTGATACTTATAATGCTTCTCACCGTTTTATTATCTATTGCTGCTTTTGTTACCTCAACCAAAGGATTCCACGCCATTTTCCTCGTACCATTAACAATTGTGCCCATTGTTATTGTTACATTCTTCGATTCTCGCACAGCAATGTATGTACATCTTATTACTACCATTATATGCTCATTTGCAACAACCGACCCCATGCTATACGTATTCTTGCAAATGGTGGCCGGTATGGCGGTTATAGATAGTCTCAACAATCTATCAAAGCGGTCACAACTTTTCCGATGCACAGTCATTGTTTTTGCTATCTATGCCATTACATACGTAGGATATATCTTATTCACCGAGGGCGACATAAGTAAAATATCGCCAAGGATGTTTATAAATTTGGGTATCAATAGTGTACTTTTGCTCTTCTCATACCTTCTCATATACATCTTTGAGCGCATTTTCGGATTCCTTTCGTCTGTAACCTTGGTAGAGTTATCAGATATCAACTCTCCTTTGTTACAAAAGTTATCGGAAGAGGCTCCCGGCACATTCCAGCATGCCCTGCAAGTATCGAACTTAGCTGCAGCTGCGGCTCACCATGTAAGAGGTAATGCTCAGTTGGTTCGTACCGGTGCATTATATCACGATATAGGTAAGTTAAGCAATCCGGCTTTCTTTACCGAAAATCAATCGGGAGCTGAGAGCCCTCACAAAAATCTCGATTTGATAGAAAGTGCCAGCATCATTATCTCTCACGTAGACGAAGGTATCAAGATGGCACAAAAGCAAGGTTTGCCTCGTCAAGTACAAGAGTTTATTGCTACCCATCATGGCCATGGCAAAGCCAAGTACTTCTACAATACTTACTGCAACCAACATCCGGGCGAGACTGTAGATGAATCATTGTTTACTTATCCCGGTCACAATCCTCAAACCAAGGAAACCGGTATAATGATGATGGCAGATGCCGTTGAGGCTGCTTCTCGTAGTCTTAAGGAGTACAATCGTGAGAGTATATCGAAGTTGGTAAACAATATCATAGATGCACAAATCAGCGAAGGTTTGCTTAAAGAGACGCCATTGAGTTTCCGCGACGTAGAGACAATCAAAGAAACCTTCATCGACAAACTCATGACAATATACCACACACGCATTGCATATCCTACTCTCAACAAGTAAAGAGAATAACATCTATAGATGCCAAGCGTCCTCGACTAAACAGTCGAGGACGCTTGCTTTTTATATTTTGTATCAATTTCTCTTACAGATAGTCTTGAAATCACAATACTTACAATGTTCCAATTCTTGGGTCTGTGTAAAGGGTATTGACTCGTCAAACAACTCCTGAAGCACCTCATTGAGTAGCTCTTCATATCGATCTTTTACATCATCATAGCAACTTACATCCAACTTTGCAATCTTGAGTATAGGAACAAAATCGGAGAAAGCCTTGCGCACACGATATATCAACGGCAACATTTTATATTGTCGTTCGGGATGGGCTATCGAATATAACTTACAGTATAGCAATACTTGCATGATTGCTCCGGGAAGTTTCTTGCTCGTACGATTGAAGAGTTCTTCGATTGATGAGACCTCTACAGCATCACTGCCGGTTTTATAATCTATAATGCGCAATTTGTCGTCACAATAATCTACACGGTCAATAAAGGCTTTAAATCGCACATGACAGCCGTTTTCGAGTGGAAGGAATATATCACCACTGAGTCGTTCCTCCGAATTGTGGTACACAAACGGAGCTACATTGTCACGATCATATTCGAGTGTTTGCTTTACATAAATATATACCGTATGGGCTATAATACTATTCTTGCCGGTAAGTCGTGGTACAGGAGCATCTTTGCGTGCATGATAAAAAACAATGTTAAATTCACGCTCTATATAATGCTTAATCTTGTCGGTAGAGGCTATTACCTCATCGAGCATTGATTTAGTTACATTGACCACTCTCAGTCCATTCTCGCAGTCGGCACCATGTTTTTCCTTTAACTCATCATATAGCGATGCCATCACATTGTGATAGATAGTACCAAACACACTGCTATCGACCGTTTCACTTATCTCGTCCTCGACACTCAATCCCTCGACATACTGCATGTAGAACTGCAATGGGCAATTGATATAGGTTTTAAGGCCGCTTGCCGACAAAGCTCGAGGCGTGTCGGCACCTTTCAGGTATTGGCGCAACTTGTCGGCAACAGCACCTTCTTTATTAATCGCAATAACCGGTGGGGGCTCTATACCTATACTATGTGCTACAGCCATCTCTTTTACTTGATAATTAGGCAGCAAATGACTATAGTGATACTTCAACTGATAGATAAACCGGCTCATTTCACCACGCTTTAACCCCTCGGTTCGGCTATCATATAGCATAAACACACGCTTGGCACGGGCTATCATTCGATAGAAATAGTAGGCATATATACTATCCTGATGCTCAGTGGTGGCCATATTGTATCCTTTGCGCAAGTTGTATGGAATGAAACTTGCAGCTACACTCTTCTTAGGGAATGTACCTTCGTTCATCGACAAGATGATAATATTCTCGAAGTCGAGGGCACGAGTCTCCAGTACTCCCATAATTTGTAAACCTGACAACGGCTCACCATCGAAGGGTATAGAGAGCGACAGCTTGCTCAATAACGCAAAATAAGTAGGTGTAGCAATCTCAACTTGCGAGTGCAT
>CAJGDT010000011.1 GCA_904502265.1 uncultured Barnesiella sp.
ATCCATAGTTCGGGCTACGTAAAGGTAAACAGCATGCTACCCGACGACGCTCTTTATAACGGACTTGAGGTCGTAGCCGCTCGTCGCATTACAACAGCCATAGGCAACGAGGGCATTACCCCCGTGGCACACCACGAATGGTATATCGAAGAGTAATGCTTATATAACAGAACTATCTGCAAGCAACTAATCATTATATCGCAACAAATATGAAATGGTATAAACTGCTATCCATCATAGCTATCGCTTGCTGTACAGCATGTACACCCGCCGAACCTAATAACGGCGAAAATAACAATGAAAATGGCAACAATACAGGTAACACCGATACTCCCAACTCGCCTGTTATCGATACAACTCGCCTTGTAGGAGCCGACCTCTCGCAATGGCTGGCATATCGCAACGACCAAGCCGAATGGTACTGCAAGGGAGAAGCTATAGACAACCTACCCTCTTTCTTTGCCCTGAATGGATATCAAACGGCTCGCTTGCGCCTATTTGTCAATCCCGACCGTAATTCTACGGCATGTCAAGACATTGAGTACGTTATTGAGAGTGCTCAAGCCTTGAAACAAGCGGGATTGGATATATGTCTTGACCTTCATTACTCCGATACCTGGGCCGATCCAGGAAAACAATACAAGCCCACCGAATGGGAGTCGCTCGATGCCGTAACACTTGCCAATCAAGTATATCAATACACACACGAGACACTCCTCGCATTGAAAGCAGAAAATATCACCCCTACCCTCATACAGATAGGCAATGAAATTACTGCCGGCATATTGTGGAATACCGGCCGTGTGAGTGTATGGGAAGACAGCTACAATACGCCACAACAATGGAGCAACTTCATCATGCTACTGAACAATGCCGCCAAGGCTTGTCGTGAAGTGTGCCCCAATGCCAAGGTTATTATTCACATCGACCGTGGAGGCGATGCTGCAACATCACTACGCTTCTACGAGAAGGTTTCCTCTATCGACTACGATGTGATAGGTCTTAGTTACTATCCCTATTGGCACGGTTCATTGACACAATTGAGCTCTACAATCAATCAATTAACTACCAAGTTTCCTAACAAAGAGATAATGATAATGGAGACCGGATTTGGCTACAACGAGTGGAGTGACGATAGTGCCTCGGCTCAATATGGCAATTACCCTTCGACCCCTGAAGGTCAAAAGAAGATGTTGAACAACCTCGTAGAAACACTCAAAAAGTACAATCACGTAACGGGACTTTTCTACTGGTTCCCCGAGGAAACCAAGATTGATTGGCGTAGCAGCTACCGCATTGACCTCAACCGTGGTCTGTTTGACAAAGAGAGTGGCGAAGTGTTGCCGGCATTCTATACTCTACCCGAGTTTTCAAAATAACACCATATTACCACACATAACAGCGTGTCACAAGAGAGAGAGACCCTTGTGTCGCAATTACATACGCTTGCAAATCTCATCCATGCTAAAGAGGGTAAAGACCGGCTTGCCGTCGTGAGTATAATTGGGTGTAGCAAGGGCAAAAAGGTCGCCAATGAGTTGTTCCATCTCGCAGGGAGTGAGTACCTGCCCTACCGGTATAGCCGCCGAATGTGCTAGTGATGAAGCTACACGGGCAAAAAGGTCTTCGGCAAGGTTGGCATCCTGACTTTCGGCAGCCTGGAACATCTGCTCTAATAGTGTAATGATATCAACACCCTCTATGCCTGCCGGAATTCCACACACCGAATAGGCTCCACCACCCATATCGGAAAAGTCAAAGCCAAGTTGCACCAATGCAGGCTCTACCTCGGCAAAAAGAGCTACACGAGAGGGTGATAACTGTATTAACTGAGGGAAAAGTATCTGTTGCGAAGGGTATGACTGTTCTGTCACGCGACGTTGCATATACTGTTCGAACAAGATGCGCTCATGAGCGCGGTGCTGGTCGACAAGGAGCAGACCATTCTTGGAGGGTGTAACAATATAACGACCCTTGAACTGCATATAGAGCGTAGATGCTTGTGTTGTCTTTGTTTCGATATTGAGGCTCGACTGCACATACTCACCATTGTCGCAGGGCATAGACGTTGCCGCCGGAGTAAAAGATGATGAGGTAAAGAGCTCGTCGGTAACAGTATCGCAATCGCTCATTGTGGAGCGATCTTTTTCCGATGAGTTAAATCCCTCATATAACTTCTGCCAGTCATAGTCGGGACGCTTAGCACTGCCACTACTACAGCGTGCAGGCTGATTGAATGGATTGTAAGAGGGATTGTAGCCCTTTGATGGGGGCACGATATGTGTACCCGGTGTATAGGCGGGAATATCGGGAGCATCGTCCATATCGAAATCGATAGAGGGTGCCGCACAAAACTTACCCAACGCCTCTTTGACACAAGCTAAAACGATGGGCCAGATGGCTTGTTCGTTCTCAAACTTTATCTCAGTCTTGGTGGGATGTATATTTACATCAATAGTATCGGGTGAAACGGCAAAATTAAGGAAGTAGTTGGGCATCTCATTTTGAGGAATCAACTCCTCGTATGCCTTCATTACAGCCTTGTGAAAACCCGCATGGCGCATGTAGCGACCATTGACAAAGAGATATTGCAAGGCTCCGCGCTTTCGAGCAGCCTCAGGCTTACCTACATATCCCGACAAATTGACTATAGAGGTATTTGCTTCAACGGGCAGTAGTTGCTGATTGAGACTCTTACCAAACAACGACACAATGCGCTGACGCAGTGACCCTGCCGGCAAGCGATAGAGTTCGTTGTCATTGTGAATAAGCACAAATTCGACCTCGGTATTAACCAACGCCATGCGCTCAAACTCATTAATGATATTACTCAACTCAACTTGATTACTCTTGAGGAACTTGCGACGAGCAGGAACGTTGAAGAAGATATTCTTGATAGAGAAATTACTACCGACAGGAGCTGTTATAACCTCTTGCGACTCGCATTGCGATGCAGCAATACGCAAGCAAGTACCAACCTCATCCTCGGCACGCCGCGTGCGCAACTCAACCTGTGCAATAGCGGCTATAGAGGCAAGAGCCTCGCCACGGAATCCCATGGTACGAAGCGAGAATAGGTCCTCGGCTTGGCGTATCTTTGAGGTAGAGTGACGCTCAAAAGCCAATCGCGCATCGGTGGGCGACATGCCACAACCATTGTCTATCACCTGTATGAGTGTGCGACCGGCATCTTTCAAGATAATCTGTATAGATGTAGCTCCGGCATCAACGGCATTTTCAACAAGTTCTTTGATAACCGATGCGGGGCGTTGAATAACCTCGCCGGCAGCAATCTGGTTGGCAACCGAATCGGGTAAAAGGTGTATGATGTCGCTCATGTGCAGTATAGGTGTGTTTACAAGTTGAATTTATGTGAGGTGTTGTTGCGTTTCTCTTCATCGGTACTAACAACACTCTTTTCGGGACGACGGAAAATGTCGTCTTTGTCCTTAGGACGACGATCTCCGTACCATATATAGCGCGATAGAAACATATTATCAGGTGTAAGATCCTCCATCGGGAACATCTTACCCTTGACCGATGGCCACATAACCATCTTTTTCATCTCATTATCCTCTAAGAATATATTGAGGAAACTTGCCTCGGTATTGAGCATTCCATTGAGGGTAGAGTCACTATCTTGCGGATAGAAAATGGCCAATACATTACCAAGTGTCTCGATGCGGCGCATTTCATTACCTTCAAAGTAGGCTTTGATTTCGTTACCCTCCATTTGGTCATAGTAGTTACCGCCCTTACCTTGTGCAGCAAAACTATTATTGATGACATGCGCCCAATCTATGGTAGAGTCGTTGAAGAACATGCGTATGGTATCGCCAAAAATCTGCTGTTCGCCACTCCACAGTACAGGTTTGGTAAACATTGTAAGTGTGGTATCACGTTCGACATATTGCAACGAGTCGCACACACCTTGCGCATCGATACGGTAGAAACGTACACCGCGATAGGCACGCAAAATACGAGTAGAGTCAGTGTCTACAAATGACATAAGTGTGTCGGCATGCAAGTATAGCGTATCTTGACGAGAAAATTCCAATACACGAGCGCTGTCGGTAGCAAAAGTATAATCGGTCTTTTCATTATAAAGTCCATAATGACCCTCCATGATTACCGACTGTACCGAGTCGATGAGAAACATATTGCCAAAAGCCTCACCTACTCCATTGTTGCGATCGTAATATAATGTATCGCCCGTAAGCATCTTTTGGTCGCCTACCAAGCGTGAACGATCGAGCAACATGGCATGATTGGCATTGGTATCGTACCATCCATGTGTTGTGTGTATGGTATTACTATCGGAGACTATAGTTGACGGTCCAAAAAGATAACTTATCTTGGCATCAGTATTATAACGTAACGTATCGGAATATATAACATAGTCTTCATTGGTAAGCACAACATCGAAGTTAAATACAGCATCTTTGGTAGCTGTAGAATACTCACCATAGAGCGATACCAACTCGTTTTTCTCATCTACAATAGATCCACCGGCAAAGTAGTATCCGATATTTTCGCTCATATCATAATTGAGACTATCGGTATAGAGGGTAACATTACGATTGATAAGCCTCACGTTATGTCGCAACTCGGCCAATTGCTCTTTACCATCATAATAAAGCACATCGCCATAGATAAAAAGTGTGTCACCTTGCTCCATGCGCACGTTACCAAAGGCATCGAGCGAGTTATTTTTCTCGTAGAAATATGCACTATCGCAATACATATACATGCTATCCTTGCGAAAGCGCACATTGCCATGCAGCACCCTATAGTCGGCACTCTTTTCGGCATCGAAGGTGAGTGAGTCGGCATTAAGCAGATGCACCTTTTCCTTACCGGTGCCAGATGTAGACTCTTGTTTCATTTGAGGTACACCCATGACCGATATGGTAGCAAAGAAAAGGAGCAATATAGGTAATATGCGCGACTTGTTCATACAGCGGCTACGAGATTATCAGGGTTATTTTATCCAACCATCATATTTGAAATCGCAATTGCGCCAGTCTTCTTTGATGCGCACATAGGTATCACGGCGTTTTTTCTCGACCCAATCTTGCAAAATCTGCGCACGCTTCTTAGCTTCAAGCATGTTGGCAATGACTTGATAGTCATTCACAAGGTCGGCCTTGTGAGCCTCGCGACGCGACAACAACTTGACAATCATCACCACCTCTTTGTTGTTTTTGACATCGATGGTAGATATAGGAGTCGAGATATCACCCACTTGCATTTTAGCTACAGCTTTTGCAATATCTTGGGGCAATTCCTTCATTTCGAAACGAGTAGAGCCGGTATTTTGATTACTCATAATACCCTTATTGTATCGAGTATCCTTGTCTTGCGAGATATAAGGAGTAATCTCTTCGAATGTGAACTTGCCGGCCATAATATCATTACGTACCGAGTCAAGGCGATGTATTGCATTGTCTACATCCTTCATCGACACGTGAGGTTTGAGCAAGATGTGACGGCAGTTGATTTGATCACCACGTTTTTCAATAAGTTGAATAATATGGTAACCAAACTCTGTTTCGACAATTTTCGAAACTTTCTTAGGATCGCTCAAGTTGAATGCTACAGCAGCAAACTCAGGAGCCAAAGTGGCCTTGCTCACAAATCCCAATTCACCACCACGAAGAGCCGATCCGGGGTCTTCCGAGTGAAGAATAGCCAATGTTGAAAATTCGCGCTCGCCCGAATTGACTTGTTCCGAGAATTCACGCAACTGAGCCTTCACATTGTCAATTTCTTGTTGCGGAACTTGCGGATAGAGCGAGATAACTTGTACCTCTACTTGCATGGGTATTGTGGGCAAACTGTCTTTAGAGAGTGTATTGTAGAACTTACGTACCTCGGCCGGAGTAACTTTTACATCACTCACCAAAGTACTTTGCACTTCTTGTACAATATTGTTGTTACGAACATATTCCGCCAGTTCATTACGAATTTCCTTCATAGGCTTACGGAAATACTCCTCCACTTTAGCTGTAGAACCAAGTTGCTCGATAAAATAGTTAAGACGCATATCGACCTCTTGGTTTACATGGCCTTCCGACACAACAATAGTATCAAGTTTAGCCTGATGCAAGTAGAGTTTTTGCACAGCTATCATCTCAGGTATTACACAATACGGATCACCTTCAATCTTCTGTCCGTCATACTTCATTTGTTGTATTTGAGTTTCAACCTCCGATCGGTATATAGGTTCATCACCTACTACCCATACAACCTCTTCGATGATATTGTTTTGTGACACTTGTGCTTTAGCTACAACTATTGCCAGTATCAAGGCTCCAAACAACAATGTTATTTTTTTCATATAATTCTATTTTTCAACATTCATTTCTACATCATATCGTTGAACAATTCCATCAGCGACAGCTTCTTGGTAAAGAGCTTGCTCAAGTTCTTTGTTAAACGACATGCGTCTCTCATTAAGCAATATCTCAACAATACGTTGGCGAGCTACCTCAAAGGGCATTACATCGCCGATATACAAACAACTATCAATATACAGCAGATATATCATATCGTTGCTCTTGTGCTCAAACATCTTTTGTGGTTGCAACACCGAGGCTTTACTATCAAATTCATAGGGTATGTTATCTTTCAAATCATCTATATTAACCCAACGATCGAGAAAGTAATCATAACCAATAGCATTTTTAATAGCATATTTTTCGATATTCTCAACACCTTGCGCACCTGCCGACGCAACCCATTTGCGCAGAGCAGATAATTGCGGAGCTTGAGCCGGTACTTTTAAAAACACACCCTTGGCCATATTGCGTTGCAAGGTAAACTCATTATGGTGCTTCTTGTAGAATGCCACTAAGGTGTCTTCGGGCAACTCATCGGCAAGACGCTCATCCGATAATCTCTTGCGATACTCATATACATATAAATCTCGCTTATAAGCATCCACAAGATTATTGAGGTGATCTGTATTGCTAAGATTTTTACGAGCTACATCGTAAATAAGTTGCGATGAAATCCATTCATCTACATAATGCTCAATAAAAACAGCACGAGCCGAGTCATTGAGACCGGCCGGAATTTCTGCTAACACCTCGGTTGTGGTAAGGGTGTGTTCTCCCACCCTTGCCAACACATCTTGCGAGGTTTCTTGTTTACCGTAACATCCCCACACCGATAGTATGAGGATGCTACAAAATATTATTGATAATATTCGTTTCACAATAGAAGTCTTTTTCGCCAATAAAGATACGACGAAAAGTGCAGATAGTATTATTACTTAATGGTTTTTAATACTTCTTCATTCATTACAACCTTTGCATCCTTGTTGAGTTTCTTCACCCACAATTTCTCAAGATACTCTTGATAGTCGGCTGTAACTTGACCACGAACGTCGAGATATGTCTCAGGAGACTTGATAGTCTTACCCACCAAGAAAACAACAGGCAACTTCTCATCGCGTTCGGCTTTAGCTCCGGCAAAGGCCAACTCGTCTACAAAGGCATTATCACCCTCGACATAAAGACCTTTATCTAACGACACTAATTCGGTAGAGTCAGTATTGAATGTAGCATTGACAGTAGCAAATACTTCAGTATCTTTGCATTTCTTCATTACTTTCTTCACCTCTTTGGCTACAGTTTCATCAGCGCAGCATACTACAAAGCCTTTGTAGCGAGGACGATCCCATGTATATTTCTTTTTATTTTTCTTAAAGAACTTCTCCAAACCTTTGACATCGGTTGTAGCCTTTTCCCACACCTCGCGATTGCTTATTTCAAAGAGCAACATACCATCGCGATATTCATTGATAAGATTGCGGTAATCTTCATATTTCTCAGGAAGTACAGCTGTCTCTATCTCCAAGAGGTCGGCCTCAACATTACGTTCTATGTCGGCAAGGATTATGTTCTTAGGATTGTGACCGGGCATCAATCGACGAGGCTTAAGTGATTTGGCCAAGTCTTTGCTTGTAATTTGCTTACCGGCATAAGTAGCCAATACCATATCTTGTTGTGCCAATGTAGCCAAAGCAGTAGAATCGATAGCAGCGCCACAGATAGCAACAGCAGTCTCTACCATAAGCTCATCCAATTGGTAGTTATTCTCTTTCTTAAGTTTTTCAATCAACACATTGCGAGCCATGGCTGAACGCTCATCACGAGAAATACGTTGTTGCAAATCACCACGAATCTCCTCGAATGAGGGCACATCACGACTACCATTTAACTTAACGATATGGTAACCATAAGCCGAGCGAACGGGAGCTGCGATTTCACCCACTTGCAATGAGAATACAATATCCTCCAACTCTTTTACCAATTCACCCGATGATACCCAAGGCAACTCACCACCACGCATGGCAGTACCTTGGTCTTCTGACTTCTCGCGTGCCAATTGTGCAAAATCGGCACCAGCTTTAAGGTCATTATATATAGCTTCAGCTTGAGCCTTCTTTTGAGCTTCAACCTCGGGAGATATATCTTGAGGGAGCATCAAGAAGATATGAGCCGCAAGGCGCTCACCTTGGTCGGGTCGAATACTGTGTACCTTGATGATATGATAACCAAAACGAGTCTCAACCAAGTCTGAAACCTCACCGGGCTGCATAGTAAATGCAACTTTCTCGAAAGGATAGATGAGACGACCACCCTTTACAAAACCAAGATATCCACCACGACCTCTTGAACCGGGGTCCTCTGAATATTGTTGTGCAAGAGCTGCAAAGTCTTCACCGGCTTTCACTTTTTCAAGCACCTCTTGAGCTCGGGCTTGTGCTGCTGCACGCGACTCATCAGTGGGCATTTGTCCCATCGAAATAAGAATATGACTAATCTCAACATTCTTAGTACTATTGATGTAGGCTTCTTGCAAAAGAGCCATTTCAGTATCGCGGTCTGTCAAATAGGGTTTAGCCAACTCTTTGCGATAGCCATTCAATTCGTTTATAAAGGTAGCAGTAGTATCAATACCGGCTTTTTCGGCAGCATCTACCTTGAGTTTATAATTGATAAAAAGGGGCATATACTCATCAAGGCCACCTATTTCAACCTGTTGCTTATTATTTTTGTGATAGATATATTCAAACTCCGACTTGGAAATATCTTTACCATTAATCGTCATCAACACATCTTGTGCCAATGCGCTTGTTGAGATAGCGGCCATCATGAGAGCCGACACAATCCATTGCTTTCTCATTTTGATATAAAATATATTTATTACAAACGTTTATTGATTACTTTATTTCATAAAACGGGGACAACCAACAAAAAATTGTCCGTCGTCCCTGTTAATATAGCTTATAAAATCTTTACAAATATCATTATTGACCGCGACTATAGTTGGGAGCCTCGCTTGTAATATTTACATCGTGGGGGTGACTCTCAGCAACACCGGCGTTTGTGATACGAGTAAATTTAGCTTGGTGCAATTGGTCGATATTATGTGCACCACAATAACCCATACCGGCACGCAAGCCACCAATCATTTGATATACTACCTCATACAACGAACCCTTGTAAGGAACGCGGGCAGCAATACCTTCGGGAACAAGTTTCTTGGCATCCATCTCATCGGCTTGGAAGTAACGGTCTTTTGAACCTTTCTCCATGGCTTCGAGCGAACCCATACCTCGATAAGATTTGAATTTACGGCCATTGTAGATAATTGTCTCACCGGGCGACTCCTCAACACCGGCCAACATACCACCCAACATAACAGAGTATGCACCGGCAGCAAGAGCCTTAACAATATCACCCGAATAACGGATACCACCATCGGCAATCAAGGGTACACCAGTACCTTCAAGTGCTTTGGCAACATCGTATACAGCCGAGAGTTGGGGAACACCTACACCGGCAATCACACGGGTTGTACAGATAGAACCGGGACCGATACCTACTTTCACACCGTCGGCACCTGCCTCAACGAGATACTTAGCAGCAGCACCTGTAGCAATATTACCTACAACTACATCAAGATTGGGATATTTAGCCTTAACAGCTTTAAGAATAGTAACCACACCTTTACTGTGACCGTGAGCAGTATCGATAACGATAGCATCTACACCTGCTGCAACGAGGGCATCAACACGATCCATTGAGTCACCGGTTACACCCACGCCGGCTGCAACACGCAAGCGACCCAACTCGTCTTTACAAGCATAGGGTTTGTATTTAGCTTTGGTAATATCTTTATATGTTACAAGACCAATAAGGTGATTATCTTTGTCTACAACAGGGAGTTTCTCGATTTTATGTTTTTGAAGAATCTCGGTAGCCTCGTGCAAGTCGGTCGATTGAGTAGTTGTAACCAAGTTTTCCTTAGTCATTACATCATCAACCAACGAGTTGAGGTTGCGCTCAAATCGAAGGTCGCGATTGGTGACAATACCTACCAATTTACCTTCCTCGTCAACTACGGGTATACCACCGATGTGATACTCTTTCATCATATCAAGAGCATCGCGCACTGTCGAACCACGAGTAATAGTAACGGGATCATAAATCATACCATTCTCGGCACGCTTTACAGCATGTACTTGGCGTGCTTGCTCGGCAATGGGCATGTTTTTGTGAATAACACCGATACCACCTTCGCGAGCTATGGCTATAGCGAGTTTTGCCTCGGTCACTGTATCCATAGCAGCCGAAACAATAGGAACGTTCAACTTGATATTGCGTGAGAACTTTGTCGTCAATTCGACATTACGAGGGAGAACCTCAGAATAAGCGGGGATCAACAATACATCATCGAAGGTCAATCCATCCATTACAACTTTGTCTGCAATAAATGACATAATGTATAAGCATTAAATTTTATTGCATGCAAAGATACACACTTTCGCCAAATTAACATAGTGTAATGGGATTTTTTTTATAATTTTTTTTAGCTATACCCTTGTACTATGGCCAAACTCATAAGACGATGACTCTGGGATACAAATACAACAACTACCAAACGGTCATTATTCTGCTATATCACCAATGGTAGCGTGAGTGTATGCAACAAGGTCGGTGGGCGATATTTTTATCTGCAAGCCCCGCACTCCGGCACTGATGTAAATGTAATCAAAATCAGCACATGTGTGGTGAATATATATAGGAAAGGGCTTTTTGAGACCTATGGGCGAGCAGCCGCCTCTAATGTATCCGGTAGTAGGCAAGAGTTCTTTCATGGCTATCATCTCGGCACTTTTATTACCCGAAATCTTGGCAGCTCGCTTAAGATTCACCTCAGTATGACCGGGTACTACACACACAAATATGCCGTTGCGATCACCTCGCAGCACAAGTGTCTTAAACACTTGTTCGATATCCTCGCCAAGTTCATGTGCTACATGATCGACAGCCAAATTATTCTCGTCGACGGTATATGGTATGAGTTCATACACTATCCTCGCCTTGTCAAGCAGCCGGGCAGCATTGGTCTTAGTTATCTTCATTGCGGAAGAAGTTGCTGAATCGATAGCCAATTATATATTTCGCAATAGGTATGCTCTCGCACATCAGGGCGCGATAATACCAAGTCGTGCAAGCCATCTACAATAGTTACTTCGGTAACATCTCTACCAATTTTTGCACCATAGTGTGCTATATGCTCAACATCCAACACAGCATCACCACGTTGATAATCGGGTGTCCATTTTGAGTCGGCAATGGTTTTGTCGGAATGCATAAGCAATATCGGACAAGGCAGATCGGTCATATTATGTACAATATCATGACCTTTATCTATAGCTCGTATCCAACCAAATCGCTCACCCCGTGCCATGGACCGCTTCCAGTCGGTATTAAACTCCCACTCGCCATGATAGGCCTTAAGCAGACTCATGGCATAAGGCGAAAATTGGGTCGCATCGGGCAAACCACCATCAGGAAAGAATCGACCTATAAAAGCTACAGCCGGAATAAGTACGTTGCGAAACAAGGCATTGTAGTTCCACTCATAGAAGGGGCTATTAAGCACAAGTGCATCGACGGGAAGATTATCGCGATGCGCGTGGCAATAAAGGGTTGTCGTAAGACCGCCCGTCGAATGTCCCATGAGTACTACCCTATCATTTCCTTCGCGACGTATCACGCTCAGTGCCGAGTCTATATCGGCATAGTATTCGCTCATATCGCGCACCTCATACTCGCGCTGTTCGGGCAACAACGAGCGACCATATTTACGCAAATCTACAGCATAAAAGTTAAATCCCCATTCATTAAAGCGTTGTGCCATCTCCTCTTGAAAGAAGTAGTCGTTATAGCCATGCACATAGAGGACTGCGCTATGAGAACTATCATTGGCCATCTTGCGCACAAGTGTTGATACTACACGACCATGATAATCATCGGGCATTACAAACGTGTGCTGTTCAAAACCATTACCCAACACATCGGGTTGGTAATATTGCGCACGTGCCACAAGCGCAACTACGCATGCCACTAATAACAAGACTCTTTTCATACTTCAATTTTTCAATCAGCCTCAAGAGAAGCTCGCAGATTGTTAAATATAGAGGTAAGCACATGACATGCCACATCGATATCCTCTTGAGGCAAATTAGAGAGTGCTTCACGAATAACGCTCAATACAACAGGCTTGGTAACAGACTCAAGAGCGCGTCCTTTTTCGGTGAGCATAATAATATTGATACGACGGTCACTCTTACTGGGTATACGATTTACACAACCTAATTTTTCGAGATTATCTATCAAGCGAGTCATGCTCGGCTTATCCTTAAAGGTAAGATTACACAACTCTTGTTGTGTAACGCCATCGCGCGACCACAAATAATACATCACTGTCCACTGCTCGGGAGTGACTTCTATCCCTTCATGACGAAATACACGGTACAAACGGCGACTTATAGCTGCCGAAAGCTTTCCGCTAATCATCGAAAACAATAATTCCGGTGTAAATGTTGTAAAGTTTATATTCATATCAGCAATTTTGGAGCACAAAATTATATAATTGTTTAGACAAACAATAATTTTGCAATAGTTTTACATGCAACTTTTTTCATGTTTAACAACATAATTTTGAAGCACCATTACGCAACATAGCTAAATAAAACAAAACACCACTTAAACGGCATAAATCATCGAAACAACATAGGCAAGAAATGCGTAAGATACAGTTGCCAATTACCCCATACATGCCCACCATCGCTCTCGAAATAGATATAAGGAAACGACATATCATCAAAGCGCTCACGCAAGCGAACAACCTCTTCATAAAGGAAGTCGGTCTTACCTATTGCCACCCAATAAAGGCTCAATGTCGAATTCTTCTGATGTTGCAACTTTTCATCCATGCAACTATAATAATCGAGTTGAGACCGAGCATCTACCGCCGGAGAAAAAAGCCCCACATACGAAAAAGTATGAGGCATATTGGCCGATATATAATGCGAATGGTAACCACCCATCGACAAACCGGCTATGGCACGATGAGAGGCATCGGTATAGGTACGATAGTGTGTATCTACATAGTGAATTATCTCGCCAAAACCCTTTTCGAACTCTGCATTATAACTATCGGGCAAACGAAAATTCACGGTCTCTACGCCTGTAGCTGTATAAGCAGGCGATGATTGTTGTATAGAGTTACCATTAGGCATAACTACAATCATAGGTTGCACACTACCCAATGCAATAAGATTGTCGAGAATCATTGTAGCACGCCCCAACTCATTCCAAGCCATTTCATCACCACCCATACCATGCAATAGATATAACACAGGATAAGAACGATTACTATCCTCATATCCGGCCGGCGTATACACCATCATACGGCGATCGCAATCCATCGTCTGCGAATGATACCAACACATGGTCACCGAGCCATGTGGTACATCTTGCACACGGTAATTATCGGCTCGATCTCCGGCTATAATAAAATAAGTATATAACTGACCAACATTGCGTATCACATATGGCGACGAGGGGTCTGCAATAGAAACCCCATCGACCCTCAACGTATAAGTATAAAAACCAGGAGAAAGCTCCTCGCTTCTATAGTAGTAACGGCCGTTATCCCCGGTACTCATAGGAATAGAAGACGAAAGCCAATCGGCACACAACAACACCTCTTGGGCATTAGGTAACGCAATCTCTATCTCTACCACATTAGCATTGAGACGTGGCGATACCAAACCTTGGGCAACAGATGCAAACACACATAGCGCACTGATTGATGCCAAGAATAGGCAACATACTTTATTTATCAACGTCTTTTTCATCGCTCTTTATATCTTCATATTCAATATACTCTATCTCATCAATCCTCTCGTCTTGTGATTGCTCCACAACATCGGGCACAATAATAGAATCGGCTTGCAGATGTTTAGCCAATCGACGCAAAGCCTCCTTGTGCATATAATAGCAAAACACAATACACAAGATAACAAGAAACACCGATGCAATTTCGGGCATAACACCACTCACCATAAGAAAAGTATCGTATAATCCATGCAACAACACCGGTACAAGAAACGCCATAACACCATTATACAACCTACGACGAGGAGAGAAGTGGGCCAACGAGAAGAAGTAACCCATAAACACCGCAAATGCATAGTGCGCAGGCACTGCCATCAATGCTCGAGTAGAACCCACAATTAGCCAATTGTCGAAGTTCTCTATCATATACATCACATTCTCGAATGTTGCAAAGCCGAGTCCTACCATAGTAGCATAGACAACACCATCAAAATGCTCGTCGAAATATTTATTTCTTCGCAACACAAGCCACAACATAAACAGTTTGGCCAATTCCTCCGGAATAGCCGCGCCCCAAAAGGCCAACCCCATCTGTCCGGCAACGGTAGCATTACCATATGGAACAACATGCCCGATAATACCAACCAACACCAATGCTACAAAAACCGAAACAACACCGGCGAGAAAAGCCTTGATAAGTTGTCCCGGAGGTTCGGGCTGCCTCTTATCCTTACCAACAACAAAGAAAAGCAACAATACCGCCGGTATGACAGCTAATAGAATAGCAAAAATAGAAGTAAGCATAGTTCAATATTTTAGATAGATTCACAAAGCTACACTACTTGGCAATAAAAAACAAGAATAAAACAGTGGAATTGATAATTGATCTATTGATATAATTGTTTTTTTCGGAGATATAAAAAATTTATGTACTTTTACAGCAATTTTACAGTTACATAATCCTATCATACACCAAGGAAAAACAATAACATTAAACAACATAAATACTATGTTTAACGAAGATAACTACGAAACCAGCCGTCGTGGATCAATAGAAGTAATATGTGGCTCGATGTTCTCGGGCAAGACCGAAGAGTTGATACGCCGATTGAAACGCGCCAAAATTGCGCGCCAGAAAGTTGAAATTTTCAAACCGGCTGTAGACAAACGCTACTCCGACGACGAAGTTGTATCGCACGACAGCAATGCCATACACTCTACCCCCGTAGACAACTCACACAGCATACTACTCATGACACAAGACGTAGACGTTGTAGGTATTGATGAAGCACAATTCTTCGACGAAGGATTGGTAGAGGTATGCACCGAACTATCCGACCGAGGCATACGCGTGATTGTAGCCGGACTCGACACCGACTACCGTCGCATACCATTTGGCCCCATGCCTGCATTGCTATCATTAGCCGACGATGTAAGCAAGGTACACGCTATATGTGTTGAATGTGGACACACAGCCAACTACTCATACCGCCTTGTCGACAGCGACCGCCGCGTATTGTTGGGCGAAAAGAACGAATACCAACCCTTGTGTCGCAAATGCTATCTGCGTCGCATGAAGGAAAAGGGCGAGATGTAACATCCGCCATCGCTCCATCGGCGAACTATAGACCTATTACAATGTTATAGACTCATGAATACCGAGTTCAACAAACCGTTTACGTTCGACCGCGTTGTACGAATTGTTATAGCCATAGTCAGCGTTACGTTGATCCTACTCTTTATCAACAGCATCAAGAGCGTATTGTTGCCATTTTTGGTAGCATGGCTCATCGCATATTTAATGAACCCTCTTGTTGAGTGGAATCAACGCACGATGCGCCTCAAAAGCCGTATCCCGGCCATCTTTATCAGCTTTGCCGAGATAGCCATCACACTCACCCTCATCGGACTCATTGTCATTCCGATGATTATCAACGAAACGCGCCATCTATATGACTTGGTGAGCCTCTATGTACAATCGAGCCACAACATCCCATTTGTACCCGAGACTATACAAGATTTTGTACGACAATATATCACTACCGAACGCATAGGAGCACTACTTAGCACACAAGAGTGGATAAAACTCGGTCAAGATGCACTTGAGCAAATAGGCAAGATATTCATGACATCCATACACGGACTAGCCACCATTGTAAGTTGGGCCATCGTGCTATTATACATATTCTTCATATTGCAAGATTACGAAGCAGTCATCAACCTCTTCGCCCGCCTCATTCCCCATCAATATCGTCCCATTACCACAAAGATAGGACAAGATGTCAAGGAAAGTATGAACCGTTACTTCCGCGGACAGGCACTCATTGCCGCCCTCAACGGATTGCTACACTGCATAGGATTTCTCATCATAGGACTACCCATGGCCATACCTATGGGAATACTCGTGGGCATACTCAACCTCATACCCTACATGCAAGTTTTAAGCTACATTCCTGCACTATTCCTCTGCATTATAGGTGCTGCTGACGGTGGTAGCAGTTTCTGGGTATTGGGCGGACTAACTATCGCCGTGTTCATCATAGCACAAATCATACAAGAAGCCGTGCTCACCCCTCGCATCATGGGCAATGCCACAGGACTCAATCCAGCAATAATACTACTCTCACTATCAATCTGGGGCTCATTACTCGGATTTGTAGGTCTCATCATAGCACTCCCTCTCACATCATTGCTACTCGCCTACTACCAACGATATATAATAGGTGAAAAAAGTGACGAAAATACAAAACTCACAACAACCACAGAAACAGACGATTAGTAAATATTTAACATTTGTTAGCAAAAATATTATCAAATATATTTGGCAGATATAAATAAAACCCATACCTTTGCATCGCTTTTAAGGAAAAGCACTAATGATGATTCGCTAGCTCAGCTGGTAGAGCACAACACTTTTAATGTTGGGGTCCTGGGTTCGAGCCCCAGGCGGATCACAGAAGAAGCCACTCAATTGAGTGGCTTTTTTCGTATATACGCCCTCCTCACTCTTAAAATCCAACTTTTTCACATTTCCTACAAACAATACACTTCGTTTGAACGAAAATCTTTATATTTGCCATAAAGAGCTAATGTATACCATAAAATCACTTTGATATGAACGAAGATGTATTAATAAGCGATGAGCAACAAAGATGGCGCGATCTTATACCCATGATTGAGGTTGAGGGTGGTACATTCAACATGGGCAATCCCGAGCCACACGATGAGGCGAGTATGCAGGAGGTTCCTGTACACCAAGTTACTCTCTCGTCTTACAAGATAGGCAAGTTCCCTATCACTCAGGCGCAATGGAGGGCTGTAATGGGTAAAAATCCCTCTTACTACCAAGAAATATCCGACGACTATCCTGTTGAAAACATTTCGTGGCAAGATGCTATACTTTTCTGTAAGGAGTATTCCAAACTTACGGGTATTGAATATCGCTTACCTACCGAGGCCGAATGGGAGTTTGCTGCTCGTGGTGGCAACAAGTCGTGCGGCTACTTGTATAGTGGTAGCAACAACGTCGAGGAGGTTGCTTGTTTTGGCTCAAACAGCCATGGAAAAACAGCACCTGTGGGTGAGAAGAAGCCCAATGAGTTGGGTATATACGACATGAGTGGCAATGTACAAGAATGGTGTAGCGACTTTTGGCAAGCCGACTATTCTCCCGAACATCAAACCAACCCTCAAGGGCCTAAAAAAGGGACAAAGCGTGTGCTACGCGGTGGCAACTGGGCCTTTAACGACACATCGTGCCGGGTGTATCGTCGACACGCTGAGAACCCAGCTAAACAAAGTCGCTATAATGGCATGCGCATTGTTACTACAAAATAGTTTACGAAATAAGCCACTCGATCGAGTGGCTTATTTCGTAAATACCATCCAATCTTCAGCCCTTAATAGCATAAATTTAACTAAGACCTCCATTCGATTTATAGTTGTTACAACTGCTATAACTATAAAGCCAATAAAGAACCGGGCGCGGTAACATACTTTTTTTGAGAAAATGCCACGCAACTCACAATTTTGCACAAACTATTATAATAGTTCACACACTTTGTTCAATACCACTTTGTAAGTCGACAAACAATATTTTTGCAAAAT
>CAJGDT010000012.1 GCA_904502265.1 uncultured Barnesiella sp.
GTTGCCATATCTTTGCAACCGCAAACGCGAAAGTAGCTCAGTTGGTAGAGCATAACCTTGCCAAGGTTAGGGTCGCGGGATCGAGCCCCGTCTTTCGCTCTCACTATGTGATTGACCAGCATCAAGGCCCAAGTGGCGGAATTGGTAGACGCGCTAGTTTCAGGTTCTAGTGATTGAAAGGTCGTGCAGGTTCGAGTCCTGTTTTGGGCACTCAGCCTATCATTTACATGGTGAATAATAAGATACTTGTCCGGGTGGTGGAATTGGTAGACACGCTACTTTGAGGGGGTAGTGGGCGTAGGCCTGTGTGAGTTCGAATCTCATCTCGGACACTATAAAGCGAGACTGTTACACAACAGCCTCGCTTTTTTTATATCCCTACGCACCCTTCCTATGTGGTGCTGTTTGAGGGTGAAATTGCCTCGACATGCGTTTTTTGCCCCTGGCCTTATCGATGGTAAATAAGCCAAAGGCTCTTCTGAGAATATTAATTTCTCCTCTTTGAGTTGTCCCTAAATAGCCTTATGATTCTTTGTGTAATACAACCGACATTGCGGCTGTATTTTTTTTGATGCGATACTATGATGTGTCAAATATTTTGTTTATTTTTGTATGTTAAACCAACTCTCTATGAGAGTTGAGAAATTTTTAAGATAGATAATAAAACAAAAAAATATATAGCCCTATGAAATTCATCGTATCAAGCACTGCGCTTCTTTCGCATCTGCAAATTATCAGCCGTGTTATTAACTCAAAGAACTCGATGGCCATTCTCGAAAATTTCCTTTTTGAGTTGAAAGACAATAATCTTGTAGTAACAGCTTCTGACCAAGAGACCACCATGACCACCTCAATCGAGGTTGTAGAGTCTATGGGTAGCGGATGCTTTGCCGTTTCGGCCAAGATATTGCTTGACCCTCTCAAAGAGTTGCCCGAGCAACCTCTCGAGTTTGAAATCAACGATGACAATTTGGAGATATATATCAAGTATCAAAATGGTCACTTCAACCTGATGGGTGTCAATGGTAGTGAATATCCCCAAGCTCGTCCTTTGAGCGAAGAGGCTGCCTCAATCACTATCCCTGCCGAGCGTTTGCTCAAGGGTATTGGTTACACCCTCTTTGCTACCGCCGATGATACATATCGCCCCATTATGAATGGTATTAATTTCGATATTTTCCCTGATAATATTGCCTTTGTAGCATCAGATATTCACAAATTGGTGCGTTTCCGTGACCTTTCTATCCAGGCAGGTATCCGCGCATCGTTTATCTTGCCCAAGAAGCCGGCTACATTGCTCAAGGCGATTCTTCCCAAGGAGAGTGGCGATGTAACTATCAATTTTGACGAAAAGAGCGCACGCTTTACATTGTCAAACTTTGTACTCACTTGTCGTCTTATTGAGGGTAACTATCCCAACTATAATTCGGTGATACCTCAAAACAGCCCCAATATGCTTACAATCGATCGTGCTTTGTTTGTGAATGTGTTACGTCGCGTGTCGGTATTCTCTGATCAAGCACTCGGTCTTATCGAACTTGCTTTTGACGATCGTCACATGGTGGTTTCAACACAAAATATTGATTATTCAATCTCTGCAACAGAGACTGTGGAGTGCAACTACTCAGGTACTCCCTTTACAATCGGTTTCAATGCTCCCAAGCTTATTGAGGTGTTCAATACCATCCAATCGGACGAGGTTACAGTATCGCTCTCTGACGCAAGTCGTGCAGGTGTTATCTGTCCTCTTGAAAATGATGAGAATGAAGAACTTCTCATGTTGCTCATGCCCATGTTGCTCAATAAATAATCACCGATGGAACTCAACCTTGTAAAGCCCATTGTATTTTTTGACCTGGAGACTACCGGTACAAATATAACCGACGATCGTATCGTGGAGATTTCTTATATTAAGATTTATCCCGGTGGTCGCGAGGAGAGCCGTACTATGCGACTCAATCCCGGTCGTCCTATACCACCTGAGGCTACTGCAGTACATCATATATCAGATGCCGATGTTGCCAATGCTCCGCTCTTCGAACAAGTAGCAGGCGAATTGGCTGCAGTATTTACGGATGTTGATATTGCCGGATTTAACAGCAATCGTTTCGATGTGCCCTTATTGGTAGAGGAGTTCTTGCGTGTGGGTACAAACTTGGATTTGACCAAGTGCCGATTTGTTGATGTGCAGACAATCTTCCACAAGATGGAACAACGCACGCTCTCGGCAGCCTACCTCTTCTATTGCGGAAAGGAACTCGATGGTGCACACTCGGCCGATGCAGACACAAGGGCTACTTATGAGGTACTCAAGGCACAACTCGATCGTTATGACTCGTTGCAAAACGATGTAGACTTCTTGTCTAAATTTTCGACGCACAATCGCAATGTCGATTTTGCCGGTCGCATTGTTTATAACGACAAGGATATCGAGGTATTTAACTTTGGTAAATATAAGGGTATGCCTGTTGCTGAGGTGCTGGTGCGCGACTCGGGATATTACAGTTGGATAATGCAAGGTGACTTCCCTCTCAATACCAAGAATGTGCTAACTCGTATTAGATTACGTGGACTCAATACCAACTCTCAAAAATAAGACAATGACACTCAAAGGAAAACATATCGTGCTAGGTATAACCGGTAGCATTGCTGCCTATAAAGCAGCTTACTTGCTTCGGGCGTTTATCAAGAAAGGTGCCGAGGTACAAGTGGTAATAACCCCTGCAGGAAAAGAATTCATCACCCCCGTCACACTTTCGGCGTTGAGCGGAAAGCCTGTTGTGAGCGAATTCTTTACTGCTAATGATGGCACATGGCATAGTCATGTCGACCTTGGTTTGTGGGCCGATGTTATGGTTATTGCTCCTGCTACTGCTGCATCGATTGGCAAGATGGCGCATGGTGTGGCCGATAATATGCTCATAACAACATATCTATCGAGCAAAGCACCGGTCTTTATTGCTCCGGCAATGGACTTGGATATGTTTGCCCATCCCTCTACACAAAACAATCTCGACCTGTTGCGTTCTTATGGCAATCACATCATTGAACCGGCATCGGGTGAGTTGGCAAGTCACTTGGAAGGAAAGGGTCGCATGGAAGAGCCGGATCGTATTGTGGCTATCATCGAGGAGTTTTTTGCTTCGCAACAAGCGCTGGCAAAAAAAAAAGTGATGATAACAGCAGGTCCGACGTATGAAAAACTCGATCCCGTACGTTTTATAGGTAACTACTCATCAGGAAAGATGGGATTTGCTATAGCCGAGGCTTGTGCACAAGCCGGTGCTGAGGTTACACTTATTGCCGGACCGGTATCGCTCAAGACTACTCATCCTGCTATTAAGCGTATTGATGTGGAGAGTGCCGATGAGATGTATAATGCAGCTGTATCGGCCTTTGAAGATAGCGATGCAGCCATCATGTGTGCAGCCGTTGCCGACTATAAGCCTGCTGAGTGTTGCGATAAGAAAATGAAACGATCGGCCGATGATATGACACTGAAACTTGTGCCCAATCGTGACATTGCTGCAGCTCTGGGTGCAAAAAAACGCGATGACCAATGCTTGGTGGGTTTTGCTTTAGAAACCAACGATGAAGAGGCCAATGCTCAAAGTAAATTGGCTAAGAAAAACCTCGACTTCGTAGTGCTCAATTCGTTGCAAGATCCTGGTGCCGGTTTTCGTCATGACACCAACCGCGTGACAATTATTGAGCGTAATGGCAATGTTACTGATTATCCCTGTAAACTCAAAACAGAGGTGGCTGCCGACATAGTGTCGTTATTGGCTCAATATGTAAACTAAAAGTAAACTCTGCATAATGAAACGTTATATTGTTTTGCTCCTCCTCGCATTCTCTGCGCTACCTCTTTTGGTGGCACAGGAACTCAATTGCCGTGTCGTTGTTAATAGCGACAAAATACAAGGTACCAATAAGGAGGTGTTCAATACCCTACAGAATGCCATAACCGAATATATGAACGATACTAAGTTCTCATCGGTACAGTTATCTACTGTGGAACGTATTGAATGTACATTGCAGTTTATCGTTTCGGAATATACCGATGAGCGTATGGTGTGTCAGTTGCAGATACAGTCGCGACGTCCGGTATATAATAGTTCTTATACCACTACACTCATTAATTTCCAGGATAATGAGGTAGAATTTAATTACAAAGAATACGACCCTCTGGTCTATTCTACATCGACCTACGAGAATAACCTTACCTGTATTCTCAACTTTTATGCCTACATGATATTGGGTATCGACTTCGATAGTTTCATTCTGTATGGTGGAGATCCGTTCTTTGAAATGGCCCGCACAATGGTGCAGTTGGGACAATCTACCCAAGAGCCCGGTTGGAAAGCCTTCGAGAACAATCGCAATCGCAGTGCTATCTTGTCGGCATTTGCAGAGCCTGCTACCAAACCTTTCCGAGAGATGTGGTACAATTATCATCGCAAAGGAATGGATGAGATGGTATTGGGTGTAGCAAAGGCTCGTGCTACGATAGGAAAATCGCTCGAAGTGCTCAAGTCACTATATAGCAACAATTCATCGTCGGTTCTCTTCCCAATGTTCAAGGAGGCCAAGTTTGATGAAATCATCAATATATATTCTAAGGCAAGTACCACTGAAAAAACCGATATGTATGACTTGCTTATAGATATATACCCATCAGAAAATCGTACCCTTTCGAAGATAAAAGAAGAGAGTAGATAGTTTATGATAAAGAAGTTAGTTATTCGCAACTATGCGCTTATAGATTGTCTTGACATAGACTTTGCGCAAGGTTTCTCGGTTATTACCGGTGAAACCGGTGCGGGTAAATCTATTATATTGGGAGCGCTGTCACTCATTTTAGGTCAGCGTGTCGATACCAAGGTAGTAACTGATACATCTGTCAAAACATTGGTAGAAGGTACCTTTGACGTTTCTCAATATAGCCTAAAACAATTCTTTGAGGAGAATGATTTGGAATATGACGATGAGTGTATTATACGTCGCGAAATTGCTCCATCGGGCAAGTCGCGTGCGTTTATCAATGACTCGCCTGTTACTGTGGCGCAGCTCAAGTTGTTGGGCGATCGTCTCATAGATATTCATTCACAACATCAAAATTTATTGCTCGCTGATGGAGGCTTTCAGTTGCGCATGGTCGATGTCTTGGCCCACAATGCGCAAGAGTTGGAGGCTTATCAGACCGAGTATAAGCGTTGCGTGGCATTGTCTGCCGAGTTGGATGCAGCTCGTCGTCGTATTGCCGATGCGCATGCCGATGAGGATTATATACGTTTCCAATACGCTCAATTGCAAGAGGCTCGTTTGGTAGCAGGTGAGCAAGAAGAACTCGAACTCGAACAAGAGCGACTTACCCATGCCGGGGATATCAAGGAGGCTTTGTATGAGATTACCTCGCTACTGGAGGGTAATGACGCCGGTGTGTTGAGTGCGCTCAACACAGTACTATCGCGTGCTCGTTCGCTATATAATTTTTTCCCCGAAGCCCATCAAGCTGCCGAGCGATTGGATACTGCATATATCGATCTTAAAGACCTCAATGCTACATTTGCCGATTGGAATGAGTCGTTGGCAGTAGATCCCGAACGCCTGGCGTGGGTAGAGGAGCGCCTCGATACAATCTTTACCTTGCAGCAAAAACATCGCGTGAAGAGTGTTGATGAATTAATTGCACTGCGTGATGAATATGCCGCTAAGCTGAGTAGTATAGATAATAGCGATGCTGATATAGAGAAGTTGCAACAGCAATTATCGGAGGCTGAGCGTGAGCGTGAAGTAAAAGCTCTGAAACTGACAGCCACTCGTAAGGAAAGTGCGCAGAAACTATCGATGCTCTTGGTTGAGGAGATGCGTCCTTTGGGTATGCCTCACGTTCAGATTTCGGTTGATGTAGAGCCGTGTGGCTATTATAAAATGGGTGCAGAACAGGTTGTAGTACGCTTCTCGGCCAATAAAAACCAAGCCCTGCTGCCCGTTTCGGAGGTTGCTTCAGGTGGCGAAATTTCACGTCTGATGCTTTGTATCAAGTCTCTTGTGGCCGATGCCATGTCGTTGCCCACCATTATCTTTGACGAGATAGATACCGGAGTATCGGGTGATATTGCAGCACGAATGGGTAGTATTATGCACCGCATGGCGCAATATATGCAGGTTGTAGCCATTACCCACTTGCCTCAAGTAGCGGCTATAGGTGACCATCATTATCGTGTTTATAAGGATAATAGTGGTGATAGTACACATACACATTTAATACAACTTAAAGAGGAGGAGCGTGTAGAAGAGATTGCCCGAATGCTCAGTGGTACAACTCTCACCGAAGCTGCTCTTAATAATGCACGCGTTCTGCTCGCATCGCAGGATCAATAATATAGATTATGGAGAAAAGTGATTACATATTTGGCATACGTGCCGTTATTGAGGCTATAGAGGCCGGAAAAGAGATTGATAAAATCATGGTGAAAAAGGACTTGCAAGGCGATTTGGCGCAAGAATTATTTGCAGTAGCTCGCCGAGTGGGTGCCCCCATTCAACGTGTGCCGGTAGAACGCATCAACCGTATCACTCGCAAAAATCATCAAGGAGTAGTAGCTTTTGTATCGGCTGTAGAGTATTATACTCTCGATGCTTTAGTTCCTCAATTATATGAGGCCGGCGAAGTGCCTTTTGTAGTGTTGCTCGATGGTGTAACCGACGTGCGTAACTTTGGAGCTATAGCGCGCACTTGTGAGTGTGTGGGTGCGCATGCTGTTGTAATTCCGGCGCGTGGTAGTGTGTCGGTCAATGCCGATGCTGTTAAGACCTCGGCCGGTGCGTTGCACACCTTGCCTGTGTGCCGTGAGCGTAGTATTCTTGATGCAGTGAAATACCTGCACGATAGTGGTTTCACAATTGTAGCGGCTTCAGAAAAGTCGCAAAAGAACTATACTCAAGTTGATTATACTACACCTGTTGCTATCGTTATGGGAGCTGAGGATACCGGTGTTTCGCCTGCCGTATTACGCTATTGCGACGAGATGGTAGCTATACCCATGCGAGGCGAGATTGGTTCACTCAATGTTTCGGTTGCGGCCGGCGTTATGATGTATGAGGTTGTACGTCAACGTGGATAATAGTATACATATAAATATATAGTTTCGTAATACCATAAAGCAACAAGGCAGTGCAATTGCACTGCCTTGTTGCTTTATGGTGGGTTATTGTTGTACTATTCGTGGCAACGGATGTCGCGGATAAGGAGTTGTATGTCATCGCCACCTCGTTGGTTGTCCTCGATGGTGTAACATATATCGAAAGGTTTACCGCTTTTGATATGCTCGTAATACTTCTTCTTGTTGAAGGCTATACCATTGAGTATATGGCTCGACTTGCTATCAATAAGTTCGAGCTTAAGATGCTCTTGTTGTCGACCAACCAAGCGCGATGTGCCAAAGTCGCACACTGATGCGGTGTAGAATGTGGGTTTGTTGTTGCCCGGTCCGAAGGGGTTGAATTGACGCAACAATGTGATAAATTCGGGGGTAATCTCCGAGAAGTCGAGTTGTGTGTCAATATCGATTTGTGGAGTAGTCTGTGTAGGCTCAATATTTTCCGATACATACTCCTCAAATCGTTGTGTGAACTCTTTAATATGCTCCTCTTTGAGCGAGAGTCCTACGGCATAGGTGTGTCCGCCAAAGTTTTCTAAGAGATCACGACATGACTCTACAGCCTTGTATATATCAAAACCTTGCACCGATCGTGCCGATCCTGTAGCCAATCCGTCGGAGAGGGTGAGCACCACTGCGGGACGATAGTAAATTTCGGTAAAGCGCGATGCTACGATGCCGATAATGCCCTTATGCCAATCTTTGTTGTAGATGACGATAGAACGACGATTGGAAAGGTCAATGCGACTTTGTAAAATCTCGTTAGCCTCCTCAGTAATGCGCTTGTCGAGTTCCTTGCGGTCTTCGTTATATTGGTCTATCTCGCAACTCTTGCGATATGCCTCGTTGTAGTCACGCGAGACGAGCAAGTCGACAGCTTCGCGACCTGATTGTACACGACCCGATGCGTTGATGCGAGGACCTATCTTGAAGATGATATCGCTGATGTTGATACTCTTCTTGCTTTGTAACTGGCACACACGTATAATGGCTCTCAGTCCTACGCTGGGGTTGCTGTTGAGGCGACGCAGACCATGATAGGTGAGTATGCGATTTTCGCCCGTGATAGGTACAATATCCGATACGATACTTACGGCAACAAGGTCGAGTAGGGGCTCAAGGTCGCACGCTACATCAAGTCCATTGCTTATCGCAAAACCTTGCATAAACTTGTATCCTACACCACAACCCGATAGATGCTTGTAGGGGTAGGGCTCATCCTCCATCTTGGGATTGAGAATGGCTGTGGCATCGGGTAGTTGTGCATCAGGAACGTGGTGGTCGCATATGATAAAGTCTATGCCCTTGGTACGAGCATAAGCAATGCGCTCGACGGCTTTAATACCACAGTCGAGTGTAATGATAAGCGATATGCCGTTTTCGGCAGCATAGTTAATACTTTTGGTCGATATACCATAACCCTCCTCGTATCGGTCGGGTATGTAGTAGTCTATGCCCGAGTAGTAGTTGAGCAGATATCTATACACCAATGCTACGGCGGTTGTTCCGTCTACATCGTAGTCGCCGTAGATCATAATCTTTTCTTTTGCCCCGATGGCTGCATTGAGCCTATCGACAGCCTTTTGCATATCCTTCATTAAGAAAGGATCGTGCAGGTCGCTCATAAGGGGCTTGAAAAACTTCTCCGTTTCTTCGGATGAAGTTACCCCTCTCTGTGCAAGCAACTTACATATCGTTGGGCACTGAGGGTATTTCTCCTCCAGCGTCTTGCTTATAAGCTCTTGTTCCGATGTTAGGGGCAAGTAGTTCCATTTGTTAGTCATTTATATGTTTTTTTATTTTTTTATCTATCACGGAAGGCTTCTGCTATGCAGTAGCCTTGTAGTTGGGGAGATGGGGTACTCTTTGCTCCTGGTTTGTGAGGGGTATCAGAATATTGTTTTTGTGCTCTTCTCCATCTCGCGGGATGGTTGCGGTGCTTTTTATGAGGAATACAACTACTCGTTGCCTCGCACCTATTCTCCCGGATAAGTTAAGTGCTACTTACTGTGTAGTTTATATATTTTACAGTAGCTAATGCTGTTGTATGGATAGCTTTATCCGCCGATACTTTATACCCATATTACAATTATTGCCGTAAAGTTACAAAAACATATCTAATAATAAGAATAGATACTTATAATATTTATGTAAGAAGCAAAAAAAAAATTTATACACGTCAATAAAAAAAATATTTCGTGAACATAATTATAAATGCGGTGTTTATAGTGTGTAGTCTAACAAAATACTTGTATTTATGAAATATCAATTGCCAACACTACCATATGATGATGCGGCTCTTGAGCCTACACTCAGTTGTGAGACTGTTGAGGTACATTATCGTCGCCATGAGCAAGCCTATATCAACAAGCTAAACGATATGATAGCCGGTACCGATTATGAGGAGATGTCGTTGGAGGATATTATCCGATCGTCAGGCGGTGCTCTTTTCAATAATGCAGCTCAGGTGTGGAATCATATTTTCTACTTCAATACTTTATCGCCACGTGCACAGCGTCGCCCTACCGGTAGCTTATTGCGAGCTATTGAGAGGCATTGGGAAACATTTGAGAATTTCTGTGAAATATTTGTACAGACCGGTGTTTCGCTCTTCGGATCGGGATGGCTGTGGCTTTGTTGCGACACTCAAGGGCATCTGTGCATAAGAGCTTTGAGTAATGCGGGAAATCCTATTGTCGAAGGGTTGACACCACTACTTGCATTTGATGTGTGGGAGCATGCCTATTATATAGACTATCGTAATAGGCGTGATACGCACTTACATCGTCTATGGTCAATTGTCGACTGGAGTGTGATTGAGGCACGATATAAATTTTAGTGATTTACAATCATGCGTGAGCATGGTCTCTATATAGCACTTTTTAAGCATAATGTGATGAATTCCTAAGGGTGGGTGTGTTGCGTGAGTAACTGCCCATCCGATTTTTTTGTGCAAATGCTATTGGTAGGTTATTTTCTATTTTTCTTGGCGCGCAAGTCCTCAGCTATTGCCCAATGGTTGGCGGCCATATCTGTGAGTCCAAGTCTCATGAAAGTATCACCGAGACGTTCGTGTGCAGTGGCATGTTGTGGTTTTTGTGCCACAGCTTTGGCAAAGTCCGATGCTGCGCCCTCATACTCGTGGCACTCATAACGCAACTTTCCACGGTTGTATAGAGCCTTGAAGTTGAGTGGACTTAGTTTGATAGCCTCATTAAAGCATGCCATAGCTGCAATTCCTTCGTTGGTGTCGGCCAATGTTACCCCTTTGCGCACCCATGCATCTACCATGGTTGGGTCGAGCGTGAGAGCCTTGTCGAAATTGGCAAGTGCTGCACGATAGTCGCGAGCCTTTACAACACATTCGTTACCCATCAAATAGTATTCGTAGGCATATTGTCGAAGTGCCTCATTTCGCTCATTATTGGCTTGTCGCAAGCGTGTATTTTCTTCTTTCAGACGTCTTATAATGCCCAGTTTGCTTCGTATATATCTTTTGATAACAGGTTTCTCAATATCGTATCGCAGGTGTATGGCCTTAAAGAACTCATCAAGAAACAACTCCATATTATCATGGTCAAATGCTTCAACTGCGGCGTGGTAACGTCGGTCTGCCTCGGCTTGGTGCAGGGCATGTTCTATGAGTTTGGGGTTATTGAACATTTGGCTAAATCGTACCACTTCAGCATTGATAAAGATGTCGCGCGATGTGATGGGGCGGGTAAGGGTAATGCCTTTGAGCGATGTACATCGGCTCAATGCTACGTAGGTTTGTCCACCCGCAAATGCCCCTCCGGTAAAATCTATTACGACACGATTGAAGGTAAGACCCTGGCTCTTGTGTACAGTGATGGCCCATGCAAGGCGTAAGGGGTATTGCTTATATGTGCCCAAAACTTTCTCCTCGATGCGCTTTTCTTTTTCATTGTAACTATACTTGATGTTTTCCCACAAGGCGGGCTCTACGATGTGTTCGTCGCCATCTTCGAGTATAACACTTATGCGCATATCATCGGTAATATCCGATACGATGCCCAGTGTACCATTGACCCATCGGTGCTCGGTATCGTTTTTAATAAACATAACTTGGGCTCCAACTTTCAACTCCAAGTGCTCGGGTGTAGGCAAGCTATTGGTGGGGAAGTCTCCGGTAATCTCGCCCTCGAATGTCAATGTATGTCCTTTGAGTGAGGATAAATGATCTTCGTTAATAGCATCTACTTGGTCGCGACGAGTGGCGAGTGTAATCGAGAATTCCTCTTCGTTATCGGGTGTGTTTGTTGCTTTATAGCGTGTGTTGAGTTGTGCCAACTCGGTACTGCCGGCTTTGTTACAGCGTATCTTGTCGAGTAGCGCAATAAATTCAGGTTCGGTCTGTCGATAGGTTTTGCGCAACTCGATGGGTACAAGCGAAATCTCGCGAAATACCCTTGCCGAGAAGAAAAATGGAGTGTTGTAGAATCGGGCCAGTATATCGCGTGTATCGGCTGTAACAACCGGCTCGAGCTGGTAAATATCGCCTACCAAGAGTAATTGTTTACCACCAAATGGGGTGCGCATATTGCCCGAGAATACTCGCAGTACACGATCCATAAAGTCTATCATGTCGGCACGTACCATCGATATTTCGTCGATAATAATCAACTCTACCTCTTTGAGTAACTTGCGTTGTGTCTTGTTATACTTGAGTAGATCGTATATACGGTTGTTTTGCATGCTCAAGTCGGGGTCGTCGGGCATGATAGGGCGAAATGGCATTTTGAAAAACGAGTGTATCGTACTACCACCGGCGTTGATGGCTGCAATACCCGTAGGTGCGAGTACTACATATTTCTTGCGTGTATGCTCGCAGATGTATCGTAGGAAAGTAGATTTGCCTGTACCGGCCTTGCCGGTAAGAAATACCGACTGGTGCGTATATTGCAATAGTGCAAACGCATCCTGGAACTCGGCATTGTCGGTGTCGATAATCTTATCGGTATAGTTATACATAGTCATTGGCAGCTCATCTGTTGCGATAAACAAATATACGATTATTTTGCCGATAGACTCTCTTTTTTCGGTACAAAAAAAAGACTGTGTCTATTTTATTTGACACAGTCTCTAAGTTTATTTCGTAAATATCTTTTTTAGAAGCGGAAACCCAACGAAAGTTTTATAGAGTGGTTGTCGGTATTCATTATGGTATTTTGAGAGTCTATAATTGCATTTTCGTATGCAAATAGGCTGAAGTCTTGCATGCGATATACATAAGCAAGATCTACCGAGAAGTTGTTGAAACGATATCCCAAACCACAACTTACAGTGTGCGCTTCATTGGGTACTTGGTAATGGCAAATGGTGCCTTCGGCCATGAGTGGTGTTAATGAACCATTAAAATATTCTACAGAAAGAGGTGAACTCTCGTAGGCATATCCGGCTCGGGCGCTGAATAAAGGTGTAATGCGATATTCGGCACCAATGCGTACATTGTGTACTCCTTGTACCTGTTGTTTTATGCAGTTGTTTGTAAAACTATAATCGCTGTATAGGTTAGAGTAGTACATGTCGCTGGCAAAAATGTATTCGTAGTCGGCGCTTATGATTGCCCATTTATTGAGTACCAAGGCAAGACTACCCATTAGATGCCAAGGCGACGTAAATTGGTATTCTATTTGACCAATATCGGTTTGGTTGTCAAGGCTGCTTTCGCTTCCGACAAGTGCCTTGTTGTCGACATCGTCAAATTTATATCCTACGGCTGCACTATACACGTCGCTCATGTCGTAGAATGTGGGCGAGTGTACTGCAAAACCTATGCGCAAGAGACTGATGGGTCGATAGATCATACCAAACTTGAATCCTGCTCCATATCCTTTTGTAAGGAGGTAGTTGCTCAACTCAAACTCGCCATTTGTTAAGCTGGGCTTGACGTTGTTGTTGCTGTTGTTATTTACATTGATGTTTTGCAACTCTTCACCATAGTAGCTCTCCATATGATAGTTGATATTGGTGACATTGAGGCTCAAACCCCAATAGAACACGTCTCTAATGTTACCACTTACATTGAAATCGTATTCGTCAATACTACCCGAAGTGACATTTACCAAGTGTGCATTGCCCGAGCTTTGTTGGTTCTTGAACACACCCTCATAGTGGTCGGGGTTGCTGCTGGTAGGTGTGTTGTATATCAAGTTGGTGTTGTATCCCAATGTGGGCAACCAAGGCATCGTTTTATAGGGATTGTAATCGGAAGTGATGCCCAAGTCGTAGGGTGAGTATCCCGATGCTTTCGATGCAATGTACTGGGTAATAGATGTATTAATGTCGTTCCAGTCGGCACGATATGCACTGTTGAAGGTTGCAATATTGTTGTATGCAAATCCAAAGTTCAAATTGCGTAGAGCACCCTCTTTGTAGTTAATAACACCTACCACGCCCATGTTGTCGCCGGTAAAGTAGAAATCGCTGTTGCGATTGCTATGTGTTGTGCTACTTGTTTGGTTGTCGTAGAAGTTAAATCCTGCAGTGACAGATATCTCGGAACTGCGATATACACCTATACCGGCAGGATTTTGGCGTATAGAAGTCATGTCTCCGCCCAATGCGCCAAAAGCTCCGGCCATCGCTGAGTAGCGTGCTGTTCCTTTGGTTTGTGCCGATATGTTGTTCAACGCATCCACTACTCCTTGACCCATAGTGGGGAGTGATGCGGTGAGAGTAAGTGCTGTGATAAATAGAAGTTTCTTCATAAGTTATATTGCTGATAGTTTCTCTTGAATTATCTGCGGTTACCTCCGCCACGGCTACTGCTACTACTTCCGCCACGGCTGCCACCGGTAGATGTACTACTACCACGGCTACTACTTGACGATGAGCGTGACGAGCTTACGCTACTGCCGCGGCTGCTGCTACTTGATGAGCGTGACGAACTTACGCTACTGCTGCGGCTACTGCTCGATGAGCGTGATGAATTCACATTGCTGCTGCGACTGCTACTTGATGACGAACGCGATGAGTTTACATTGCTGCTACCGCCTCGACTGTTGCTCGACGAACTTGATGTATTCACGCTACTATTGCGACCGCCGCTATTGCGATTGTTATTTATGGTTGTGCGATTACTTGTCGTATTGACACGACTGCTATTTATGCTTGTATTACGACTGCTGTTAAGGTCGCTTGATGTGCGAGATGAAACATTGGCGGGAGTGTTGGTATTACTTCCGTTTATTACCACTCTATTACCTCTGTTAGAAGCTACGCCGCGTCGGTCGTCTTTCTTGCTTGTTGCAGAGTAGTTTCCGCCATATCGATTGTTGTCACTGCCCGAACGATGTGAGTTGTCATAATTGTCGTATCTGCCGGGGCCACGTCCGTTGTGGTTGTAGTCGTAACCATAATGATGCCCGTGGTGATAGGGGTCATAGTATCCGTAATGGTGGTGGTGATGATGATGTCCGTGATAGAAGGGATCGTAGTAGTGATAGTAGGGGTCATACCATCCATAATGGTATCCGGGATACCAAGGATCGTACCAAGGGCTATACCATCCGTAGTAGCCGTATCCCCAACTTCTCCATGCCCAGCTTGAGTATGAATAGGGTGACCAAGAGTAGTTCCAGTACCAAGGATTGGTCCATGTGGGAGTTACCCATGCGTATGAGCCATCGATATATACGTTCCAGTCGTTACTGTCGAGCATATATATAGTACTGTATGCAGGGTCGCTAATGCTCACTGCATAACGAGGGTTGTAGAATCGATGTATCTGTACGGTGTATTCATAGTCACTTTGAGAACCATTAAATCCGTTCAGGTAATAGCCATCTTCCATTTGTATATAGAGTGTATCACCGGGAGCTACATCTTCGCTGGTATATACAAATGTATTTTCAATCTGTGTACCTTCTTCGGCTATGGGTGCTTCGTAAGATGCATAACCATAACGGCGGTTATACTCGTCTACATCACGTTCTTGAGAGTAGTTTGACTGTGATGCTTGTGCTGCATTGGTTGGTGTAGCGGTTACGGTGATAACCTCTTTTTCCAATCGAGCAGCCTCTATTACCGGGTTTTTATCGTCGGCTGTGTAGTATATGTCATCCTCGATATAATAGCTCTGTGCCATCGAGGGGCATAATGTGCCTAAAATAAGCAACAATGTGACGATAGATATTACTCTACTTTTCATATTTTAATCCTCCTATCTATACAGGTTGTTTTGATATTAAGACCATTTTTGCAATGAATGGTTTAATGGTAGATATATGCATTGTTTGTAATGCTATATCTTCAATCTACAAAGGTAGAAATTTTATTGGTAAAATATATTAGTAAGACTTTTTTTAACTATTTGACTTACTTATTAATAAAAAACAAAGGACTCAATCCGAAGTTGAGTCCTTTGTTTCTGTAATATAGGCCATGATTATACTATTTTTTTATTGACTTTTGAGCATAGAAGACTTGCTCTCTTTACTGTTGTCGGGGCGCAGGTCAATCGACAAGAATATGAGACTGATACCCCAATAAATGAATGATACTCCAATCAGAAAGTCAATGGCAATCATAGCCGAAAAGGGTGACAAGAAAAAGAGTGCCGACAAGATTGTCTGTAGTAATCCGTTTATGAGATATAACCACCAGCTTTTTTGATAACTCATTGATGTAAATGAAGATACAATGTTACTTACTCCCTTAAATAAAAATGTGAAAGCAAAAAAGTAAGGGAGTATCATGGCGCTAAAGCTGATATTGTTGAGCATCATAAAGCCTATAAAAACATCTATAATACCACCTGCCAGCCACCATCCCCATCGGTGCGAGTGGCGGGAAGTATTGAATGCTATGATAAGTTGTGTGATGCCTATAAGTATTAGCATCCATAGCAGTGTGATGGTAATGGTAAAGTAGCCTATTGTAGGCGTGAAAAGAAACCAACAACCGCATGGTATGAGTATAATGCTCGGTAGTAGTACTATCCACCAATATCGAGACTTGCTCCAAAGAATTTTTTCGATAGTTTCCATGTTATCATTTTTAGGTTTATATGATAATATGATAACAATCGAGAGTAATAGTGGGTTTTAGAAGTTTAGGTAGAAATCTTTAGTCAATTCTATGTACTCCGTCGAATATTCGCCTGTAGCGGTGTGTATGGTGAGCAGTTGCTCGCTGCAGGGCGCAAAGTGGTTGCGACGCCATTCGCATAAGGCGCGCTTGGGTTGCTTGCGTGGTGTCGTACGAACCATAGTTAAGCGTGATGCCCCCCATCCATAGAGCATAGCTGTGTTATTTACATCTTGGTATAGATCGGCAGGTATGACAAGTGACAAATTTCCTTCGGGAGCAATTATGGTGCGTGCCTGACGAAAAATATCATCATATCGCAACGTGGTAGTGTGGCGTGCTGTTGTGCGTGCTGCATCGGGCGAGAGTAGTGATTGCTCAAAGTAGGGCGGGTTGGATATGATAGCGTTGAAGGGATGGTCGAAACGATCGGTTATCTGTGTAAAATCACCATTTATTACCTCTATTCGGTGTGCCCAGTTACTGCGCGCGATGTTTTCCCGAGCCTGTTGTGCAGCCGGTGTATCTATTTCTATTGCTGTTATATAGGTGTTTGTCGAGCGTTGTGCTGCCATGAGCGATAGTATGCCGGTACCGGCTCCTATATCCAGTATGTACCCCTGTGCCGGTATGTTGGCCCATGCGCCCAGCAGTACACTATCGGTGCCCACTTTCATGGCGCATAGTTCTTGATGTAATTCAAATTGTTTGAAACTAAACTTGCTGTCGGACATAGGCGTGTGTTGGGGATATTTTTTATACTGCAAAGTAAATAAAAATATGCGTTAAAAAGTCAATTTTGCGGAATGAATATAATTTTGGCACGCAACTTGTAATATATGTATACACCCCGTTGGGGTTGTATTTCATGTCATAATATGTCAGTTTTCTGCCATATTGGCAACTTCATAAATATGTAACACATTAAAGAGAAAAATATATATGTTTAACGACAACGACGAAAAAACTCCTATTATGCCTATTTTCGCCGAGATAAGTGGCTCGCTTGAAGAGGATAAAGTGGATATCAAAACCGAAGATTTGCCTATACTCACGCTGCGTAACATGGTTTTGTTTCCTCATGTAGCAATGCCCGTACTCATAGGTCGCAAAAAGACCCTCCGCCTTATCAAAGAGGCACAACGTAAGCGCATGCCTATCGGTGTTGCATGTCAGATTGATGCTGATGTAGAAGACCCGACTGTTCGCGACTTGTATCCCATCGGTGTAGTTGCCGAGGTACTTAAGGTTTTGGAGATGCCCGATGACACTACAACTGTCATATTGCAAGGTAAGCGTCGCATGCGATTGGGCGAGCAGACTGCCGATGAACCCTATATGCGTGCCAAATATACACTTATCGACGATGTATATCCCCAAGCCGGCGATAAAGAGTACGAAGCGCTGATGTTGTCAATCAAAGAGTTGATGATAAAGATGTTGCGTTCGGTGGGCGATACAGGCAAGGAGATGGCTTTTGCGGTAAACAATATCGACAATGCTACCTATCTTACCAACTTTGTCAGCTGCAATTCGCCGCTGGAAGCTACCGACAAGCAATCGTTGCTCGACAAGGATAGCCTCAAAGAGCGTGCTTTTGCCTTGTATGACATTTTGAGTCGCGAGGTGCAACTTATTGAAATAAAGGCCGATATACAATCGAAAACTCGTGAGGGTATCAATCAGCAACA
>CAJGDT010000013.1 GCA_904502265.1 uncultured Barnesiella sp.
CGACATTATCTCGGCCTTTATCAAGAGCATACGTGGTAGTGACCCCGACGCTGCTATCTATTGGTTGGCACGCATGATCGAGGGCGGCGAAGACCCCGCCTTCATTGCTCGTCGACTCGTTATCTCGGCTGCCGAGGATGTTGGTCTGGCCAATCCCAATGCACTACTGTTGGCCAATGCCTGCTTCGACACCCTGCAAAAGGTGGGCTGGCCCGAAGGTCGCATCATCCTTGCCGAAACCACCGTATACCTTGCCACCAGCCTCAAGAGCAACTCCACCTACTTAGCCATAGACGAGGCACTGGCATACGTGCGCGAGACAGGCAACCTGCCCGTACCGCTACACCTGCGCAACGCCCCCACCAAGTTGATGAAGCAACTCGACTACGGCAAGGAGTACAAGTATGCCCACAACTACCCGGGGCACTTCGTCCGTCAGCAATACCTGCCCGACGAAGCCATGGGTCGACAATTCTGGCATCCGCAACAATCGCCCCCCGAGCAACGCCTGCTCGACACCATGCGCCACTTCTGGGGCGAGAGATATGATAAAAAAGAAGATTGAAGGAATTCTGATATTTAAAATAGAGTCATTTGCAACAAGGCAAATGACTCTATTTTAAATATCACTCAGCAAATGTAAGGTGCACACCAACTGTGCCTATATTAACCTGATACTACTTTATAACTATCGAAGCCGTATGTTACAGCCACTTCTCATTCGGCTGTAACTTTCAGTGATTCTATTGCCAACTTATGGCGCAGTCACCTCAGGCACAAACTCTATAATATTAGTAAACTCACTCCAATAGTCGGCCGAGCGATAAGACTCGCCACATCCGGCAGGAACATATACAGGAGTGGATTTTTCAATATTATCAAATGTACTTGATTGAATCGCAGGCGTAGTAGTAGCTTCTACACGTATTTCTTTCAAACTTTCGCAATAAGCAAAAGCTTCCTCACCTATCTCTGTGACACTATTAGGGAGGGTAATGGATGTCAAAGCAGTGCATTTGTAGAAAGCTCTATATTCTATCTCTGAGACACTATTAGAGATAGTTATCTCTGTCAATCTGCGGCATTTCTCGAAAGCTCTCATTTCTATCTTAGTGACAGTATTAGGGATAGTTACAGATGTAAGTCTGGTACAACCAGAGAAAGCAGTAACGCCTATGAAAGTGACACCATTTGGGATAGTAATAGAAGTAAGGCTTTGGCAACCTTTGAAAGCACCACCCATAAAAGTGACACTGTTAGGGATAGTTATCTCTGTCAACTTAGTGCAACCATCGAAAGCACTATGACGTATCTCTGTAACACTATTGGGGATAGTAACCGAAGTCAATTCCATGCAACGCTCGAATGCACTATAATCAATCAAAGTGACACTATTAGGGATAGTAACAGAAGTTAACTCAGTGCAAAAACGGAAAGCTTCATCCCCTATCGAGGTGACATTATAGGTTTTGCCAAAGCAAGCAACTGTTGCGGGTATTACTATCGAGCCGGTGTATTCATAAAAACCTCCAAAAGTTACCTCGACCGTTTTGTTAATAGTATCTGTAATATTATAATAGATACCATCCGCTTTAAAGTCGTGGGCGTAGACTCCTACACTACACAAAAGGCAAACTATCGTAAGCAGTGATTTAAGAAAGGTAGTTTTCATAAGAACATCTCTAAAGGTAAAGTATATACGACTGAAATAAAACAATCAACCGCCCTGAAAGCATTATACTATCAGGGCGGGTGTTATGTTATGCAAGTGGTATCAATTATTTAATACCCAATTTCTTACGAAGTTTTTTGTCGATGGCGTTTTTATTTACTACAATGCTTATTGTTTTGTAACGGAAGTAGGGAACTGAAGCATAGTAGTAACCATCGTAACCATTGGCTGTGCTCCAAGAGTTTTTCACTTTGTAGTATTTGTTACCAATTTGGTCTACGGCCTTACCCATGAGCAACATACCATGATCGTCGGTTGTCTCGTAGTTATCGTAAGCCTCTTGGCGCAACTCTTGAGTTACATTGAGTTCTTCACCGGGAGCATCGAGTTTGTAACGAGCATCTTCGCGCTCTTTATCGGTCATCTTCGACCAGTTGAGCCATTCGCCTTCGCTCATGTCATTCTCGTTCTTCTCGGCGGGACATACCATGAAACCTTGTTTGCGATTGAAGCCTTTCTCGCTAACGTCGGCAGCCCACAATACGCTGTAACCACCATCGATAGCCTCGTCAACAATTTGTTGCAACTCGTCGAGAGGTACGTTATATGACATACCGTGCAACCAGTTGTCGGGTACTTCTACAGCAAATTGAGTGTAGAAGGGATGGTGTGTGAATGATGAGATGCATACATAGTCTTCCATATCGAGACCAAGAGATTTCTCAAATGAACGTGCATCGTATTTCTTACCATTGTATTTGAAGTTTTCGGGAACTTCACCCAAGTAAGCATCTACGATACCTTCGGCAGCCTTCATATAGGCTGTAGTGGGTCGCTTGCCCGATGCAATAGCCTCACCAAAGGTGCGCATTACAACATCAAACTCATTGTGATTGTGCTTGTCATAACCATATTCAAGACCACGATATGCTTCTTCGGGAAGCAAACCATAGTTTTGGGCAACGTAGGGTACGTCTACTACACCGCCACCACCTGCCAATTCGCATGTAGCGTGATAACGAACATAACGCTCTACCTTATCGAGGTAGCAATTGCGTACAATCCACATTTCAGAGAGGTCATACTCAGGTTTACCCATGCGTAACAACTCGTTTTCGAGCAATGCTACACCGGCAAAACTCCAACATGTACCTGATTGAGCTTGGTTTTTGATGGGGGTTGTGGGCAATACTTTAGTGTCAGTAAACTGATAACCCGCAGGCTCTTCAACCTTTTTGGTTTCTTGGGCTGTCGCATTGAACAAAGGGAGCGACATTGAGAGGGCTAATACCCATGCGAAATTTTTCATAAATGTAATTATATAGGTGATTAAAATTAAACCATCTAGTGTAATTAAGGTCTATATTTGTGTGCAAAGATACGACATTTATTGCAAATAATGCAAGTTTAATATTACCTTTGAGGACTAATTTTAACCAATATGAAAAAATCACTCTATCGCATAGTTACTGCTGTAACACTGACACTTATCGTGTGCATCAATACTGTAGCACAAGGGCCTTACCGCACACGCACATTTGGCTTTGATTGGCGCAATTTACAAGTGTTTGTCGAAGATAATCCCCTTGCTCCTCCCGTAATTACGATGGGCGAAGCTAATCGCATAATCATATCGCTCGATTTACTGGCCGAGGATGTAACCTACCTCGACTACAAAATAGTTCATTGCGATGCCAACTGGATGCCTTCGCAACTATCGGACCTGGAGTACCTTGATGGTATGAACTATCAACATGCCGACGACTATGCTTACTCGACCAACACATTTGCTCACTACGTAAATTACCGTGTGTCACTTCCTAACGAACAAGTACAGTTTACCAAATCAGGCAATTACGTTGTACTCTTTACGCCCGAAAACAGTGGTCAGATTGTAGCACAAGCCTGTTTTAGTGTAACCGAGCGTAAAGTTGAAATTGCAGCAAATGCCACCTCTCGTACAGACTTGGGATATAACGATATCTATCAACAGGTAGATTTTGTTATTGCACACCCCTACTTTCCTATACAGAGTCCATTTAACGACCTAAAAGTGGTCGTTTCACAAAATGGTCGTCACGACAACGAAGTGACAGTGTCACGTCCGCTACGAATCATGAGTAACGAAATATATTTTGAACATAACCGTGATCTAATATTTGAAGCCGGTAACGAATATCGCCGCTTTGAAACTGTCTCGGTAACTTATCCCGGTATGAACGTTATAGGATATGAATACTATGAACCCTACTATCATGCACTGCTCAATACCGATTTTCCTCGATGTGATATGAGTTATATTTTCGACCAAACACAACATGGCCGTTATGTCGTACACGAAAGCAATGCCGAGGATAGCAACCTCGAGGCCGATTATCTTGCCACACACTTTACACTGGCTACCGATAAGATACCGGGAGGCAACGTATATATCGACGGAGAACTCACCCATCACATTTACAATGAGAACTCTATAATGACTTATAATGAGCAAACTCAGCAATACGAAAATGTTATGTTACTGAAGCAAGGCTCATACAACTACATGTACGTGTTTGTACCCAATGGCTCTAAGCGTGCTAATACCATATATACCGAGGGTAACTACTACCCTACCGTCAACGAGTATCTTATAAAAGTTTATCACCGCCCGCCAGGCTCAAGATATGATCGCCTTATAGGCACTGCCGTATGTTACTCGGGTAAGTAATATAGTTTATAATGACAACGCCCGCAATGCCGATAAGCATTGCGGGCGTTGTCATATTCTTACAGTTTACTAATCATCAAAGTCATCATCTTCAAAATCAAACTCAAAGTCGAAACCGTCACCACCCATATCCATTTCAGTAAATTCGCGTAAAGCTCGACCATCGCGCTTGGTGGGTCGCCCCAAACCTTTTTGGCGATCGACAAAGCCACTGATACGTATCATGTCGAGCAACTCATACTGCTCGGGGGGTGTTATATTTTCCAGAAAATTAGGTACAAGTTTGGCACCCATACGATTTTCTGAAAGATCAAGTACACGAAATGAATAGGTAACAGGAGGCTTGCGTACATCTATTACATCGCCTACCTTAATCGTACGTGAGGGCTTTACACTCACACCGGCTATTGATATACGACCTTTCTTGCATGCCTCGGTAGCTATAGTGCGTGTCTTGAAGATGCGCACAGCCCACAGCCATTTATCTATACGAACTTCACTGAGTGCCATAGGTACTATTTCTTATTGAACTGATTCATTGTGAGAGCAATGCCTGCCAAGCAGAAACTTTTGATTATATCGCAAGCAATATCTATTCGCTCAGGCAACTTTGCACGTTCTTCGGGGGGAAATTGCCCTAACACATAGTCGACTTGCGCACCACGAGGGAAATCACCACCTACACCAAATCGCAATCGAGCATAGTTTTCACCGCCTACTACGCGAGCAACATCCTTCAGGCCATTGTGACCGGCATCGCTACCCTTGGGACGCAAACGTAGTGTACCAAAGGGCAATGCAATGTCATCGACAATGATGAGCATATTCTCAACAGGAATCTTCTCTTGCTGCAACCAATAGCGCACAGCATTGCCACTGAGGTTCATATATGTCGAAGGCTTTAGTAGTACCAATGTACGACCTTTAACTTTAACCTCAGCAACAGCACCATATCTGCGCTCGGTAAAAACAGTATTGGACGCCTTAGCAAAAGCGTCCAATACATTAAATCCTATGTTGTGCCGGGTATTCTCGTACTCATTTCCGATATTACCCAACCCTACTATCAGATATTTCATTTATCTCGTTAAGCAGGATTATTTCTTGTTAGCGGCAGCTGCAGCAGCACCACGAGCAGCACGAGTCAAGTTAACAGCACATACAACAGCGTTCTTAGCATTCATCAACTCAAGACCTTCGAAGCTGAGCTCGCCAACTTGGAGTGTTTTGCCAAGACCGAGGTTGTCGATATTGATAACCAAACGCTCAGGAATGTTGTTGTAGAGAGCTTTAACGCGGAGTTTCTTCATTGAGAGTTGCAACTTACCACCGGCTTTAACACCTTCTGCGTGACCTTCGAGCTTAACAGGAACCTCCATAGTGATGGCTTTGTCATCGTATACTTCGAGGAAGTCCATGTGAAGGATAGTGTCTTTTACGGGGTGGAATTGAATGTCTTTCAACACAGCCTTAACTTTCTTGCCACCGATTGTGAGGTCAATAACGAAAATGTCGGGAGTGTAAACCAATTTGCGGATTGCTTCGGGAGAAACAGCAAAGTCAGTAACGATTACGCCACGACCATTCTCGATTTCTACCAACTTCTCACCATTAGCGAGAGCACCTTCGTAGGGAAGATTTACGATAGCACCACCATTCAATACTGCGGGGATGAAACCCTCTTTACGCAATTCGCGAGTAGCTTTCTTGCCAAGACCTTCGCGAACTTTTCCTTCAAGAACAAATGTTTTCATTGTTTAAATTTTTGTGTTACTCAAAATTAAGTTTATTGTTGCTCCTTAATTTCCCATCACACGGTATTTTCAAAAAGCGGTGCAAAGATACAACAATTTATCGTAATACACAATAGCGAAGAGGCTTTTTATTTAGACTTTCTACTACATATAATGGCGATAATCAGGCTTAAATGATAAAAATACGGACTGCCTTATAATCATAGGCAGTCCGTATCATTAATTTACACTTTATCTTATCAACGAACAAGCAGCTTTGTTGTGCCTCTCTCGCCCGATATTGTTTTGTAATTTACAACATATACACCTTGAAGGAGTGCCGATCCGCTGGGTATATATTGACCATGAATATTATAGACTTGGTAACTTACAATATCACCCAAAACAGAGATGGTTCGATCGTCATTTACATAGAAGTGTACACTCTCTTTTTCCGACTCTACATCATCAATAGCGCCTAATGCAGTAACCCATTTTTGCGATGCATTAAGCACCTCATTTTGAGTCATATCTGCCTTATCTACTTTATGCACAAAAGCAGCAACTCGACAGTTATCAAGATTCCATTCAGGATCTATTTCGATAGCTTCATAATCAATAGAAAATTCATTAGAGCCATCAAATGTAATCAAGTCACCGGTTTGTGCAGTATAAACATGTCGCTTCACACCATTGTGGCGGAATGATTCAATAAGGTCCTCGGGTGCACCTTCTTCTTCTTCAAGACCCTTTTGGAAATATTTATCCGATACAGGGATATTGTCTTCAACAAGACATACTGTGATGTACGCATCAACACCGGCAGCAACCATTTCGCTGTTGACACGTCCACTTACGGTACAACCTATCTTACCGGCTTCTTGGTCATGGGCCAACTCAATGTTCACCTCGGCCATCGCCAATATCGCAGTCACCATGTTGAGAGCTTGAGTATAGGGAGTAGTCTCGGCCACCGATGCACCGTTGATGGGTGTAATCTTACCAGGCATTATGCGACGATCGTACATAACAGCAGGGTTGAATGTAGCTTCCTCACCAAAAAGATAAAGCAAATCGGTTTCACTGGGTTTAGTAAATAAGTCGGGTACAAAACCTACGTGATGGGTTATATAAACTACCTCTTTGTCATACTCATGCATAGCTTTATCGAGATAGTATATCATAAAGGGACAGTTTACACAACTTTGACTTGTAAACTCCTCTACAACCGACATTCTGTTGAAAGCTTCGTTGGTAACATAGTGGTAAGTAATACCCGAACGTGCCTCTTGCGTAGCCTTGCCATCAATTTTCGAAACATCGAGTTTTATCCACTGACTTACTCCTACCTCACTACCTGTATATACATCCATCGGGAGGTTGCGACCTTCGCGAGGTGCAAGAGGTGTATCAAATACGACATCTATCACACGAGGAGTGTCATCACCTTGACCCAACATGAGCAACTCGACGCTGTTAATCGCTTTATCGGTATAGTTATTAAAGAAAATTTCACTTTCAAAAGGTGCTGCAGGAGCTACTGCTTGAGGTGATGTTGCTACTTGCGCATATACCATATTGTCTATAATAGAAGCAGCCTCATCATCAAGAATGGCTTGAATGAGCAATGTTCCGCGGTTTTCATATTTTTCCCAACCTTGTTTATTGAGATTAATAAAACAAGATCCTGATACACTTGCCGATCCATATGAAACCAAGGGGTGTGACGCACTACCCGATTCATATACTTGTAAACCCAAATATACGGGATCAGCACCTATGGTTATAGGTTCGTCAAAGTATATTTCATTCCAACCTGCAACAAAGTCGCAAACTTTGGTTGTAGGCTCGGCTTCGAGTGATGATGCATGCATAATCATCGAACGTTTTTGGCGAGCTTGCATGTAGTCATGACTTAAGAAGCAACGCACACCTTTAATTTGATGACCTTCAAGTCGTACCATGACAGGGTCAATAGCCGGGTCTAAGCATATCATGCCACCCAAATAACCATTACCACCTTGACCTTGGTATATTTTATTTATATCGGCCATCTCTTCCGGTGCATAACCATAACGCACTACAGCATGTGCCGACAAAGATACTGCTATAAAAAGTAAAGCAGCTGTAAATATTCGCCTTATCATAATCTATTGAATTTTGAAACGAAGGAGTGCAATACACCCCTTCGTTCACATTTTATTATTTGAGTTATTATCTAACAGAAACTTTAGCAACAATATTGCCTACACGTGCAATATATACGCCATTTGACAGATTGTTGTTTGCAATACGCGCACCAGCTACGGTATACACCTCAACGTCGGCACTACCATTGATATAGACAACACCATCGTTTACATATATCACTGCTTCGGGATTGTTACTGATTGCATTTACCGATTCGGGAGCAGGAATATTGAAATTGGTACTATTTATTACTTGATGATTCAAAGCACCTTTCTCAACGCCTCTGTTCAAGAATGCCACAACATACATTTTGCTGGGGTCATACTCGGGATATACATTAGCAGTAAATGTCATTTTATACTCACCCTCACCTGTTCCGAGCGATTCGCCCCAATAAGGAGTCAATATGTCGCGTATAATGTTGGGGTGTGTATATTCACCATAGTAGAATGTCTTGTTGCTTTGGTTAAACATCTTTTGGTCTTGCGAAACGACCTCTTTTTCCATAAGGTATACAGTAAGATACAGGTCCTCACCTTCGGGCATTACATCTTCAGCGATATCGCCCGATACTTCAATCTCGATGTTATTGTTATCGTTGATAAAGCGTGCATTGACATCTACAGTTGCAAAAGTGGGTTGTGATATAATTCCCGCCCACATAGGATCAACAACCTCGGGGAAAGGAGTTCCATAATGGAATGGTGAATTGGGAAGTTCGGCCAAATACTCTGTATAGTATGAACGGTTTACAGTAAAAGAAGGAACATAAATTACCGAAGAGTCATTATTACACAATGTGAGCATTTGTACCAAATCTTCATTATCGCCCCACATAAATTGGTCATCAATGTGGTGGAATACCAAGTTCATTTGCGAGCTATAGGGTCTAAAACCAGGCAAGAAATATTTTGTAAAGTCAGTTACCGAACGGTCATCTTCCTCACTTACAAACATTTCAATAAGAGGACTAAACGTATATGCATTTTCAAGTTCTTGGGGCACACCTATCATTTCGTGTTTTATAACAATAGGATTGGCAAGAGGTTGTTCGTTAACCTCTACAATTTTCACATCATGAGCACCCGAACCAAGGCAGTAAATAGGAACTTGTACTGTTGCACCCAAAGAGTTTTGGATAGATTCCTCTAAGTAAACAACATTACCCATTTCGTCACCATTGATGGCTGTATTTACAGTAACTGAAGATACAGAGTTTGAACCAATATTTACCAAACCAAGGTCGGCCCAAAGTTCGGTATCACGCCACACAACAGTATTGCCACGGAATTTTGTTACGTCAACCATATTGTTAAATCGGCCATCGGGATCGCTGATAACCAACATAACTGCAAGGCTCTTAAATCCTTCCATTTGGTGCATATCATACCACAACTCATTACCTTGATCATCGGTAGAACCATCAAAGAGATAGATACTATTGGGTTGATTGTAAGGATACAACCAGGGAATACTGCATACACCCTTCTTAACATTAGTGTAGAAACCAACGCAAAGACGGTCAACATCTCCTATGGCAACAGGTTCAAGATCAATACGGTTCCAACCAAACCATACAGTACCCTTAGCAGATGCAATATCCTCGCCATTAAAATTATTTTCGCGTACAAAGCACTGATAAGAACTTGTACCATTAGGATCATCCCAACCAACATACATAGCAGTAATTAATGCACCTTGGTATTTGGCAATTACCTCTTTAGGAATAACGATACCGGCACCGATGCGTGCGTCGTGATCGAGTGAGAGACCATCTTGTTCATAAATTGTAGCTGTTACATCACAATAGCCGAGAAACATTTCTGTTGCTTCATCTGCTGCTTGTGCAGGAGCCGAAGAGCGACCTTTATCAGCGTGGTCACTCCATGATGTTTGTGCCTGAGCTGCAAGGCTAAATACCAATGCAAAAATTGGTAAAATTAGTCTTTGAGTAAAATTTTTTTTCATAGATCTAAGAATATTAATTGGTTTAACTATTATTAAATTCAGTAGAATTAGCTCTCATTCAGAGAATACTTTTATAGCAATAATTCTATATCAACAAATTATATTCTACATTTTTGCAATCACAATGCAAACTTATATATAGTTTTTTACTTTTGCAAGCGACTGTATATTTTTTTTTACATTTTGCTATGAATTTAATATCGGAAAATTATCTTTTGCAAAAATCCACAAAACTCAACAAAACAATATAAAATTTACTGTAATAATATACATATTTGCCTATTTAAATATCTTAAAAAGGTTAATCATTTGAGAGCAATCTAATCATATGAATAAAAATATAAAGGTGGAGGATAATATATAGATTAATTTTATTAATTTTGTGACACAAAAAAAATAACATCTAAGCTATGGGAAAAAGAATTCTTATTACCGGTGGAGCTGGTTACATTGGATCACATACTGCAGTAGAACTTCAAAATGCAGGTTATGAAGTAGTTATTGTTGACAATTTGTCTAATTCGAACGAGAATGTTATAGATGGCATAACTCGTATTACCGGCATACGCCCTGCATTTGAGAAACTTGATTGCAATGACAAAGAGGGCATGCGTGCAGTTTTTACCAAATATCCCGGTATAGAAGGTATTATACACTTTGCAGCAAGCAAAGCGGTAGGTGAATCAGTTCAAAAGCCCCTACTCTACTACCGTAACAACTTGGTATCTCTGTTAAATTTGCTCGATCTCATGCCCGAGTTTGATGTTAAAGGTATCGTATTCTCATCATCTTGCACAGTATATGGTCAGCCCGATATACTTCCGGTAGATGAGTCTGCACCCATAAAACCCGCACTCTCACCTTATGGCAATACCAAGCAAATATGCGAGGAAATTGTAAGAGATACCATCCATGCAGGTGCACCCTTCCGTGCTATCTTATTACGTTATTTTAATCCCATCGGTGCTCACCCCAGTGCTGAGATTGGTGAGCTTCCTTTAGGTGTACCACAAAACCTTATACCCTATCTCACACAAACAGCTATGGGTATTCGCCAAGAATTGAGCGTGTTTGGCAATGACTACAACACCCCCGACGGCTCATGCATACGCGATTATATCAATGTCGTAGACCTTGCCAAGGCTCACGTTATAGCAATGGGTCGCATGATTGAGAAAAAATCTGACAACAATATTGAAACATTCAACCTCGGAACCGGTCGTGGTGTTTCGGTACTTGAACTCATCAATAGCTTTGAGCGCGCGACAGGTGTAAAAGTGCCCCATAAGATTGTGGGACGTCGCGAAGGCGATATAGAACAAGTATGGGCTAACCCCGAGTATGCCAACAATGTTCTTGGCTGGAAGGCTCAAGAAACTCTTGACGACACACTTGCATCGGCATGGAAATGGCAAGTAAAACTCCGCGAAAAGGGTATTATGTAATAGAAGAAACAGAATCTTAAATACACACAAGGTTTTATAGTCACATTGATTATAAAACCTTTTTTTGTACAAATAAAAATCATACCTTTGCACTATGCAAGTAGTATACGAAGATAATCATATTATAATAGTGAATAAGACTTGTCGCGAGATTGTACAGGGCGACAAGACCGGCGACACACCGTTGAGCGAAATTGTCAAAGAGTGGATAAAAAATAAATACAACAAGCCCGGCAATGTCTTTATTGGTGTAACTCATCGCCTCGATCGACCTGTAAGCGGATTGGTTATCATGGCCAAGACAAGTAAGGCTTTGTCGCGATTAAATGAAATGTTCCGCACCGGAAAGGTCAAAAAGACCTACTGGGCGATAGTAAAGAATACCCCACAACAACCCGAGGGAACGCTTATTCACTACCTCACCCGCAACGAGAAAAACAACAAGTCCACAGCCTACAATTCACCTCGTAACGGAGCGCAACGTGCCGAACTCGACTACCGACTCATTGCTACGGGTGACAATTATCGCCTACTTGAAGTAGACCTCAAGACAGGTCGTCACCACCAGATACGCTGTCAACTCTCAAAGATGGGATGTCCTATTAAAGGCGACTTGAAATATGGTGCAGAACGCTCCAACCCCGATGGAGGTATATCGCTACACGCCCGTCGAGTACAGTTTGAACATCCTGTTTCACATGTAGTTATAGATGTTACCGCGCCCGTACCCAACGATCGCATATGGCAAGATTTAGCAGCAATGGCACAATAAAAGCCGGCACAACACATGGATGAATATTTTATAGGAAATATAATGTTTTATAAACAAAAGGCTTTTTAATATACAAAACAATAATAAAACTGATATTTTAACATTACTATACTTGCATTTTTCATATCTAAGTACTATCTTTGTAAAACAATAGATGAGCAAGACATCGGGTCGCACCCAAGTAGATTGGGAAACTCATCAAATTTTATGAAATACCGAGACAAGCTTTGCGTTCCAATGGCGGGCCACAACTCATAGGAGTATGCTTAGCACGGTGGATTACAAAGGAGCGGAAGCACTCAAATCCTGTCAGTCGGAGTTTCATCGCATCCTTCGGTGTGACCCTTATAATAAATGAGGCTGTAACAATAATAGTATTGTTCAGCCTCATCATTTTTTCCATACATTATATATATATAAAAGAAGGCAAAAATTAGGTTATTTTACAACAAATTCATACCTTCGCATGATATTGTATAAATGCCCAGTTACATGAAAAAACATCTTATCACATACCTCATACTCCTTATATACTACCCCTTGACACTCTTTGCAAGGCCTATAAGTGAATATGAAGCAAAAGAGAAAGCGTTTTCTTTTTTAACAAGCAATCACACTGATTCTCGAAAAGCTCCGGCTACAACACAATACACGCTCACATCAGCACACGTTTCGCTCGATAGCGAAGGCAATAACTTACTATACATATTCAATAGAAGTGATAAAGGTTTTGTTATTGTTGCCGGCGACGACAGAGCTGAGCATGCAATATTAGGCTATAGCGATGAAGGCTACTTTGACTACAACAATATTCCACCTAATATGCGTAGTTTCTTATCGGCCTATGAGGAAGAACTACAAACAGCACATTATACTACACAATCTAATACAATAGAGACTTATCATACAATATTCGATAAAAATGTATCACCACTGATAGAAGCACGCTGGGGTCAAGACGAGCCCTATAATGCACTTTGTCCATCATATAAGAACAATCGTGCTCCTACGGGATGTGTTGCTACTGCTATGGCTCAAATTATGTATCACCACAAGTGGCCAAGCCAAGGTAGTGGCAAGATTGAGATATACGATGGATCTCGCAGTGAGGTTATAGATTTTGCCAATACAACCTATGAATGGGATATTATGACACCTATTTATAGTTCGCTCAGCACCGAGGCCGAATGTAATGCTATCGCAACACTAATGTATCATGTAGGACGTTCGGTAAATATGATGTACGGAGATGCAAGTGGTGCAGTAACCGCAGAGTCTGCTAAAGCATTGGCTACATATTGGAAGTATGACAAATCCATTATACACCGCGATCGCAGATATTACAGAATGGACGAATGGGAGCGCATGATAATGGATGAGATTGACAATAATCGTCCCATATTGTATCATGGGCAGTCGCCCGAAGGTGGTCATGCCTTTGTGCTTGATGGCTATAACAGCGATGGCTATGTGCATATCAATTGGGGCTGGAACGGCATGAGCGACGGCTACTTTATGCTACACGCACTATCACCTGAGAAGCAAGGAACCGGTGGATTTACAGGTGGTTACAACACCGGTCAAGGAGCAGTATTCGGCATACAGCCCAATCATGGTTATAAAAGCACTATAGAGATTACCGCCCAAAGTTTTACTATACCTAATACCATAAGTTATAAAACCGGTGAAATAATATCGACTGTTGTTTCGGGCATTGGCAATACGGGATGGAACAACGTGTCATGCAATATGGGTTACATGTTGTACGACAGCAATAACAACCACATAGCTTCTATTAATAGTTGTATGATTTCTATTAGTGCCGAAAGCACATTGGGTAATCGCAATATTATGCTTACTTTGCCCGATACACTATCTAATGGTATATATGACATATATCTTGCACATACCGATGCAGACGGTAAGTGGAAACATGTAGCTATGAGCATGAATACCCAACCCTACCAGACCATAGAAGTAACAGATGGTAAGGTCGTTGTTAAAACGGCAAACGAAGGTCGTTTATGGGCTACAAATATAGTGTGTAACGACGAGCTTATTTACTCTAACATATATACCACTTTTGCCGTAACGATGAGTAATACCACTCCCTATGAGTATCAAGGTGCATTATATGTATCATTATTTGAACGCACAGGTAAATTTGAGCAACGCCGTAGCGATCCTGTAGCAATATCAGTACCATCCGGCAAGAAAGTTGTGGTGGATATACCTATGCGTATCGAAGTTAGCAAAGGTAATTACTGTTTATATATTACTAATGAGAAAAAAGAGAAACTAAGCGATTCGATACAGGTTTCGATACTCGAAGAGCCTGAAGCTCCTGATTTAGAGGTAAGTAATTTTACACTCAATAGCACAGCTCAAGATTATCTGCAAGTTTCATACACTGTTACCAACAATGGCCATGATTATACAGGAGTACTGCGTTCTTGGCTACAATTTATCAACTTGCAATATACCTCGTCTTATACCAATAGCGATGTCCTTACAATAAAAAACGGTGAGTCAATAGATATTACCCAAACCTGGAGCTACGACGATGGCGTAATAGGAGAAGAATATATTTGCACACTGTGGTGCCAAGACTTACGCAAAGGAGGCATGAAACAACTCACCAAGGACAATATCAGATTTACAATGACCGAGCCGACCGATTTAAATGCAACACAATGTAAATCTATTTCGGTTTACCCGAACCCTGCAACCGACTACATAATGGTAAATAGTAGCGAAAATATTGAGAGTATAAATGTAATTAATACTCAAGGAAACATCGTAATAAATACCACAAACACAACAATAGACGTAACTGCCCTACCGGCCGGTATATATTATGTTATCTGTAATACCCATAACACAACTATAGCAAATAAAATATTAATCAAATAAAAACATAAAATTATGAAGAAGAACATCATGATGATCGTTGCTATTGCAACACTTGCAGCAATGACAGCTTGCCAATCAAGCAAAGAGACAAACAAAACAGAAAATGTTGAAACAACAGTAGCCCAAACAATGGAAACACCCCTCGCTATGGCAATGCCTCGCATTGTTATCTACAAGACAACTGCCGACTTTAGTAATTTTGTTCCCTTTGCAATGGATGAAACAAAAACACAAATTGTCAGCTTCCCCGACCCCAGCGACATCAAAGAGAATAAGCGTCCTACTCAACTCGACAATGGCTATTTGCTCGACAATTTTGGTATTGGCAAGAATGTAGTTTACACAGACTATACTTATGAGCAATATGCAGCACTTGAGTCAGTTCCCGATTTGGAAACACTCATGCAACACATTGCTGAGCGCAATCCACTCGTTGAGTATTATGTAAGTGGTGCTGAATATCCTCGCACTGGCGAAGCACGCTCAATCGAAGGTCTTAACAAAGTTATTGCCGATGGCATGAATGGCTTTGACAAAATTGAACTCTCAAAATAAAGAATAATGAAGAAGATATTATTAGCACTAACAATCCTCTGTATGCTTATCGTGTCATGTGATATTGCAACAAATATCAAAGACTACGACAAGAGCAAGCTCAATATCACTCTCTATGCTGATGACACCGAGGTTGAAGGTGGCTTCACATTTACAGCAACCGAAGCCTGGAGCACTTATATCGAGTATAAGAGTGATGATGAAGGTTGGATTACTATAGACCCCACCGCCGGTAATGCCGGTGAGGTAGCTATAAACATTGCACTGAATGAGAATCTCTCGGGTAAAACTCGCACCGCAATTCTTCACCTTTTGTGTGGCGAGAGCAATCTCAATATTACCGTTACACAAAAGAGTACAAACAATCCTGGAGATGACGATAATGGCAGTGAAGAACCTGCGTTGAAAGAAAAGCACTATGGTATCTATAAGATTATTCAGACCATAAATGATAGTGGCAAAACTGAAGTGTATACCTACACCTTCGATCGTGAAGAGAATAGACACTTGTCACCTATCACCAAGGTGCGAATAGATGGATTGCCTCGAGAAGATGGCGCCGCAACAGTGTATGACAGCTACATCGAGTATCAACTCACATACGGCAATTCCGATATCAATATTGATATATATGCCAACGAATATCTTTATCAGACTATCCATGCCACAACTGAAGGAAGGTACATTGATCAAATCAGCTACTCGGAAACTATAGAGATGATACCTTCAGTTGGTAGTGATGAGGATATATTAAAAGGTATACAGACACATACTTACTACTTCAATCGTCACGATCACAACGACCAACTCTATCGTACCGACTATGTGTGCGAAATAACATTTGACGGACATGAAAAGTATAATACGCGAGAGGAAGTTGCTTACAATTTTGAATGGGAAAGTGTTGATAAGAATAATATGAGTGGTAAAGACTTCTTTAATCACGCATTCAACAACACTCAACTCTCATGGTGTTATGAAGATCGCGCCGAAAACATTGAGTATATGAGCTACTATCCCGACTTGAGTGTAAGTAATATATTGGGTAAATCAAATCCTATCGAAGATAGAGGCTGCTTTATTGATATCAATTACCTTATTAAAACATTCTGGTTCGAAGGTGCATTTAAAGCACACGGCGAGGATATAATATATGGTCTTTTAGGCCTTGTAGGTCCGCCCAGTTTTAACTTAATAAGCGACATGTCATATCAATATGAGGAGTGGCAAGGTGGTACATCGCACGTTGAGTACACACTCAACGACGATGGTCTCGTACAATCGTTTACTATGGGTAATGAGAATTCTTCGGCTCACGTTCAAATAGAATACAAAAAATTTTAAGAAAGAAAAATTATGAAAACACTAAAACAATTTGCACTTATGATTTGCGCAATTGTATGCGCAATGGGATTTTCATCATGTGAAAATAACACTACTGAAGATTTTTACACAATACAAGTAGGTGAAATGAGTGAAGAATACAGCGATAATGTTCTCTTACAAACAACTGTTACAGTTTCTTTGGCTGAATATGTCGCTACATCAGAGCAAATAACTCGCACAGAAAAAGATGCCAAAACATGGCTTGACGGTGCTTGCAAACAAATTGTCAACTCATGGTCTAAGGTTAGTTCTGTAGTAACTGTTAAAGACAACACATGGGTGATGATTGACCTTGTAAATAGCAAGAACAAAGTCGTTAAATCGAATAAAGTAAAGTTTGAAGATTAAGACTAAGGCGATGCACTCCTGTAGTAGTGGTGTTGGTTACTGACCACTACCCTACTTACAGGAATAGCCATTAGCAACAAACAACAA